>NZ_JBHWCL010000027.1:0-39305 GCF_042735125.1 Kitasatospora sp. NPDC059599
GTGGGCCGGACGGGTGAGGGCACGGCGCCGTTACGGGTGCGGGCCCGCCCCCCGGCCGGCGCGGGCCCGCACCCGGCCACTACTCCGCCGCGAGGTGGTCCTGCTGGCCCAGCTTGCCCGCGGCCAGGCCCGCCTGCGCGTGCCGGCGGGCGGGTTCGCGGCCCGGGGGCTGGGCGAAGCGCTCCTGGGCGGGCGGGGCGGTGGTGGGCAGCGTGACCGGAGCACCGGCCTTGACCTGGACCGCCTCGCCGTCGTGCCGCAGGTGGATGATCTCGCCGCGGCGCAGCGTGTACGTCGTCGAATCGTGGGTGATCCGGACGCCGAGCAGGTGTCCGCGCACCAGCAGCGAGAAGCTCAGCCCCATCAGGCCGGACGGCAGCCGGGGGCGGAAGGACAGCGTCTCGCTGTGGTCGCGCAGCCCGCCGAAACCGGCCACCAGGGCGATGCAGGCCCCGGCGAGCGACGCCATGTGCAGGCCGTCGCGGGTGTTGCCGCCGAGGTCGTGCAGGTCCATCAGGGCGGCTTCGGCGGTGTAGTCGTACGCGAGGTCGAGCTGGCCGACCTCGGCGGCGATGACCGCCTGGGTGCAGGCGGAGAGCGAGGAGTCACGGACGGTCAGCCGCTCGTAGTAGGCGAAGTTGCGGGCCTTCTGTTCGTCGGTGAAGGCGTCGCCGCGGACCTGCATGGCGAGCACCAGGTCGGCCTGCTTGACCACCTGCTTGCGGTACAGGTCGAAGTAGGGGAAGTGCAGCAGCAGCGGGTACTTCTCGGGCGGGGTGTTCTCGAAGTCCCAGACCTGGTGGTCGGTGAAGCCGTCGGCCTGCGGGTGGACGCCGAGGTCCTCGTCGTACGGGATGAACATCGCGGCGGCCGCGTCCCGCCAGGCGGCGGTCTCCTCGGTGTCGACGCCGAGGGCGGCGGCCTCGGCCGGGTGGCGGACGGCGGCCTCGGCGGCGGCCCGCAGGTTCGACTGCGCCATCAGGTTGGTGAAGACGTTGTTGTCGGCGATCGCGCTGTACTCGTCGGGCCCGGTGACACCCTCGATCCGGAACTTCCCGGCGACGTCGTGGTGGCCGAGCGAACGCCACATCCGGGCGGTCTCCACGAGGAGTTCGAGGCCGTACTCGCGCTCGAACTCGTCGTCCGCGGTGGCCCGGACGTAGCGGGCGACCGCGGCGGCGATGTCGGCGCCGATGTGGAAGGCCGCCGTCCCGGCCGGCCAGTACCCGGAGCACTCCTCGCCGCGGATCGTCCGCCACGGGAACACCGCTCCGGACAGGCCGAGTTGGGCCGCCCGCTCGCGGGCCAGCGGGAGCGTGCTGTGCCGCCAGCGCAGGGCCTGGTTGACGGCGCCGGGCAGGCAGTAGGTGAGCACCGGCAGGACGAAGGTCTCGGTGTCCCAGAAGCTGTGCCCGTCGTAGCCGGGGCCGGTCAGCCCCTTGGCGGGGATGGCCCGCTCCTCGCTGCGGGCGCCGGCCTGCAGGACGTGGAAGACGGCGAACCGGACGGCCTGCTGGAGTTCGACGTCGCCCTCCACCTCGATGTCGCTGGTCGCCCAGAACTCCCGCAGGAACTGGGCCTGTTCGGCGACCAGCCCGTCCCAGCCGGTGTACCGGGCGGCGGTCAGCGCGGCCTCCACCTGGTCCCGGACCGCGGGCAGCGAGCGGGTGGCGGACCAGCCGTAGGCCATGAACTTGGCCAGCCGCAGCCGCTGTCCGGGCTCCAGCACGGTGGTGACACTGATCCGGCAGTGGTCAGCCTCCGCCTCGGCGACGGTGTCGGACTTCTCCGGACCCTCGATGACGTGGTCCATGCCGGCCGCGACCCGGATGCCGCTGTACCGGGTGCGGTGCACCAGGACGGCCTTGGTGCCGCCCGCGTGGTGCACCTCCGGCTGCAGCGGCGCCTCCAGGACGGCCGCGGCGCGCGGGTCGCCCTCGGGGCCGCCCGGCAGCTGCTCGTTGGCGACCAGCTCGGACTGCAGCACGATCCGCACCGGACCGTCCACCGCCTCGACGCTGTACTCGACGGCGGCGACGGCGCGCTGGGTGAGCGAGACCAGTCGGGAGGAACGCACCCGGATGGTCCGCCCGGCCGGGGACGTCCATTCGGCCTCCCGGTGCAGCAGACCCTCACGGAAGTCCAACCAGCGCTTGTGGCTGACGAGTTCGCCGTAGCGCAGGTCGAAGGGCTCGTCGTCCACCAACAGTCGGATGATCTTGCCGTTGGTCACGTTGATGACGCTCTGACTGGACTCCGGGTAGCCGTAGCCGCCCTCACCGTACGGCAGCGGGCGCAACTCGAAGACGCCGTTCAGGTAGGTGCCGGGCAGGCCGTGCGGCTCGCCCTCGTCCAGGTTGGCACGCAGCCCGATGTGCCCGTTGGAGAGCGCGAAGACGGACTCGGCGCGGGCCAGCGCGGCCAGGTCCAGGCCCTGCTCGGTGATCTGCCAGGGGTCGATCGTGAAGTTGTCCGACGGACTCATGCGCCCACCTCGCTCCGCTCGGCAGGGGCATTCGCCCACACGCACCCCACGATGACTCCCTCGCTGCGCTCGCTCATGCGCCCACCTCGCCGCGCTCGGTCATGTCTGCTCTCCCAGGAGCTCGGAAAGGTCGTCGACGACCACGGTGGCGCCGTCGCGGTGCAGTTCGGCGGCCTGGCCGGTGCGGTTGACCCCGACCACCGCGCCGAAGCCCCCGGCCCTGCCGGAGGCGACGCCGGCGAGCGCGTCCTCGAAGACCGCGGCGTGCGCGGGTTCGACGCCGAGTGTGCGGGCGGCGTACAGGTAGGTGTCGGGGGCGGGCTTGCCGGGCAGGCCCTCGGCCTTGGCGACGTTGCCGTCGACGATCACGTCGAACAGGTCCTCGATGCCCGCCGCCCGCAGCACATCGCGGCAGTTGGCGCTGGAGGAGACCACCGCGCTGGGCAGTCCGGCGGCGCGCAGCCGGTGCACGTAGGCGACCGAGCCCTCGTAGGGCTGGACGCCCTGTTCGCGGATCATCCGCAGCACGGTGTCGTTCTTGGCCCGGCTGACTCCTTGGACGGTACGGGAGTTGGGCGGGTCGTCGGGGGTGCCCTCGGGCAATTCGACGGCCCGGCTGCGCAGGAACGCCCGGGTGCCGTCGAGGCGCGGGCGGCCGTCCACGTAGGTGTCGTAGTCGATGACGGCGTCGAAGGGGACGAACGGCCCGCCGGTGCGGGCGGCTTCGGCGCGCAGGAAGGCGTCGAAGGTGTCCTTCCAGGCCGCGGCGTGCACCTTCGCGGTCTGGGTGAGCACCCCGTCGAGGTCGAAGAGGAAAGCGCGGATGTCGTCCGGTAGCCCCAGCATGGGTGCAGTCTTACCCGGGAACGGGGGGAAGCCGCCCATTTCCCGGCGGCGCGTCGCGGGAGGGGCGGCTTCCGGTTTCCGGCCGTGCCGGGGCCGCTACGGGGAGTCGGGCATCTGGGCGTCGGGGGCCTGGATGACCGCGAAGACGGCGCCCTGCGGATCCCGGACCACGGCCATCCGGCCGGCCTGCATGTCGAACGGCGGCTGGACCACCGAGCCGCCCGCCTTGACCAGGGCGTCGACCGTGGAGTCGGTGTCGTCCACCGAGAAGTAGCTCATCCAGTGCGAGGGGGTGCCCGGCGCCAGGTATCCGGGGATGGCCTGCATGCCGCCCACCGTGCGGTCGGCGACGTTGAACGAGAAGTAGCCGTCCATGCCCTGGATGGTGGCCGGGCGCAGCCCGAGCGCCGGCTGGTAGAAGCGGCCGGCCGCGTCGGTGTCGGCGGTGTTGAGTTCGTTCCAGACCAGCGCGCCGGGTTCGTTGACGACGCCCGCGCCGATGAAGTCCATGGCCTGCCAGACGCCGAACACCGCCCCGGTGGGGTCGGCGGCGACCAGCATCCGGCCGATCGTGCCGACGTCCATCGGCTCGTAGAGGATGGTGCCGCCGGCCGCGGTGATCGCGCGGTCGCTCTCGTCGGCGTCGTCCGACGCGAGGTAGGTGGTCCAGGCGACGGGCGGCGCCGGCTGGCCCTCGGGCACGACCTGTCCCATGATCCCGGCGACCGGCCGGTCGTTGAGCGTGCACACGGCGTAGCCGCCGAACTCGGCCGGGCCGACCTCGCCCTGCCAGCCGAAGAGGTCACGGTAGAAGTCCAGCGCGGCCTGCTGGTCGCTCGCCATCAGGTCGATCCAGCAGGGGGTGCCGGGCTGGTACGGATCGGTGACTACGGGCATTGCGGGGCCTCCCGGAGGCGGTGATGACCGGCGGTCGTGGGGGCGGGGCCGGGGGCGGTGGGAACGGGCGGTCCGGCCGTCGGGGGCGGGCGGGGTCCGGCCCGGCCGGTGCCGCGGCGGTACACCGCCACCTTCGGCCCACCGGCGCGATCCCGCCACCGGACGGCGCCGACGGGTGCCCGTGCCCGGGGCGGGCCGCCTTCGCGGGCGGCTCCACGGGGCGGGTGCACGAAGCGGGAGCGGCTGCACGAAGCGGCTGCACGAAGCGGCTGCACGAAGCGACTGCGCGGGGCGGCCTACGGGGCGTCGTGGCGCAGGGCGGTGACGAAGTACGGCTGGACCTTGCCGCTCTGCGCGTAGTCCTTGAGCCGGACCAGCAGTTCGGCCCAGGTACCGGCCACCGCCGGGAGGCCCTCCTCGCTGCCCGGCTGCCAGCCGCCGTGCCGGAACAGCAGCCGGGTGTGGTCGGACGCGCCCGACTGTTCGGCCTGTCCCGGCCGCTCGGACGCGTCGGGCTGCTCGGCCTGTCCGAGCCGGGAGGGGCCGGGCCGGGCGGAGGCGCCGGGCCGGGCGGAGGCGCCGGGCCGGGCGGCGAGGTCCCAGCTGATCCAGGTGCCGGCCCAGTGCGGCGGGAAGGCCCCGGCGTTGGTCCACACCACCCGGTCCTGGTCGGCCCGCTCCACGCGCAGCCGGAACGGCTCGGGGATGTCGGGGAAGTCGAACAGCAGGACGTCGGCCTCCCGGTCCACGGCGGTGGTCCACCAGGCGGTCAGCCCGTCGTGCGTGGTGAGCGCGGCGAGGACGACGGCCCGGGGCGCGGCGATGTCGAACTGCAGGGCGATCTCGGGCATGGGGTCCGCCTTTCGCTGCCGTGCCGGTCCCCTCCCGGAGCCGCGCGGGCCCCGGGGCCGGTCGGCGGGGTCCGCGCACCGGCCACGGACCCACCATGGCACGACCCCCGGGCCCACGCGCCCGGAGGGGCGCCGGCCCGGGGGTCGTCCCCGCTGTCCGGTGGGTGCGGTCAGCCGCCGCTGCCGTACGTGGTGTTGGCGCAGATGTCGTCGTCCGCCGAGCGGGCGTCGTTGGTGACGGTGGTGGGCAGCGGCTGCGGGGGCGTCTGGACGCCCGGGGTGGCGCCGGCCGTCCCGGAGGGCGTGCCGAGGCCGGTGGCCGCCGCGAAGTCCTGGCCGACGATCACCGAGATGCCCCGGGAGCTGCCGGAGGCGAGCTCGGCGCCGGGGAACAGCGCGGCGATCTTCTCGGCGTTCGCCTTCTGCCCGGAGCCGTACTCGATCGTGGTGGCCTTGTACTTGGTGCTCGCCGCCTGGCCGGCCGTGGTGGCGCCGAACTTGGCGGCCTTGAGCTGCTCGGTGCCCTTGCCGGCGAGGCCGTTGACGGTGGTCCCGTTGTAGACCGCCACCTTGATCGCGGCGTTGGAGGCGTCCCCGACCGGGGCGGCCGGGGCGGAGGGCTGCTGCGGGGCGGGGCTGGTGCCGCTGCCACCGCCGTCCGGCTGCTGGCCGGTGGCGTTCTGGCCGTCGATGGTCTGGTCGGCCTTGAGGGTCTCCCAGAGCTTGTTGGCGTCCGGCTGGATCAGGTCGATGTTGGAGTCCTGGGTGCGGTAACGCCAGGGCGCCGTCACGAACTTGAGGTCGTGCATGTCGATGTTCTTCAGCGACAGGCCGAAGGAGAGCAGCTTGTCGGCGGAGTCCAGGCCCGGGTCGACGGTCAGCGACTTGGTGGCGGCGTCGGCGAGCGGCAGCAGGTTGGTGGGGCTCAGACCGTCCTTCTTGATCTTGCTGATGAGGGAGCTCATGAAGGCCTGCTGGCGCTTCATCCGGCCGATGTCGGAGCCGTCGCCGATGCCGTGGCGCAGGCGCACGTAGTCGAGCGCCTTCTGGCCGTCCACGGTCTGCTTGCCCTGCGGGAGGACGAGCGCGCCCTTCTTATGCAGGTTGGGGTTGATGTCCCCCTCGTAGATCGCCTGCGGGAGGCAGATGTCCACGCCGTTGACGGCCTTGGTCATCGCGGCGAAGCCGTTGAAGTCGACCACCATGGTGTGGTCGACCCGGATGCCGGTCACCTTCTCCACGGTGTTCTGGGTGCAGGCCGGGTTCCCGTCGTCGCTGCCGCCGGTCGAGAAGGCCGCGTTGAACAGGTCGGTGTTGCCGCCCTTGGTCCACTTGCCGTTGGGCAGCTTGCAGGACGGCAGCTGGACCATCGTGTTGCGCGGGATCGAGATGCCCACGGCGTGCTTGTGGTCGGCGTAGACGTGCAGCAGGATCGTGGTGTCCGAGCGGGCGCCGCCGTCCTCGCCGCCGCCGAGGTCGGCGTTGTTCTTGCCACGGCTGTCGGACCCGATCAGCAGGATGTTGACCGGCTTGTTGCCGTCGGCGTCGGCCTTGGCCTCGGGCGGGCGGTCGCCGGCTATCGCGTCGGCGTCGAAGGACTTGATGTTGGCGTTCAGCTTGAAGTAGATCGCGCCGCCCGCGCCGGCGATCAGCACCAGCACGCCCGCCGCCGACCAGGCGACGATCTTCTTCACGTTCTTCTTCGGTTTGGCGTTCTTGCGCGCTGCCGCCCGGCCGCCGGGCCCGGAGTCCGCCTTGTCGCCGCCGCGGCCGCCCTTGCCCTGGGCAGCGGCACGGCGGGCCTCGGCCCGTCCGCCGGAGCGCGGGGACGGCACGGCGCCGCCACTCCCGGTGCCCTCGGTCGTGAGCGCACCGGACTCGTCCTCGCTCCGAGCCGGGCCCTCGCCCCACTGACCTGACATGCGCGTACCTTTCACCGACGGAAGCGACGCCCCGGACGATCTGGCGCACCGCACACAGAGAGACGGCCCCAACCGTTCCCAGGTTGCACATACGACCGTCGGCACAACCGACGATCGTGGCTTCCGATCATATTTAGGCCCGACACGGTCACGGACCTCCGGTGGGCAGGCAAACCCTTCGGCACCCGAGCATCCACCAGGCAGAACACCCGAAACCACCCTATTCCGGCGTGACTTACGCCACTCCGGCGGTCCCGCCCGGAGCGGCGCGGGGCCGAACGCCTTGGGCGGCCGGAGGCGGAGCCGGACGGACGGCGGGCCCATGAGCCCACGGACGGCGGGCCCATGAGCCCACGGACGGCGGGCCCATGAGCCCACGGACGGCAGGCCCATGAGCCGGAGCGACGCCCGGACCCGGCCGGCGGCGGCCTCAGAGCCAGCCGCTGCGGCCGGCCGGCAGACCGGCCTCGAAGCGGCTGCGGGCGCCCAGGCGGTCCATGAGGTCGGCCATCATCCGGCGCACCGTGCGCAGGGAGAGGCCGAGGTGCTTGCCCGCCGCCTCGTCGGTGTAACCCTGGCCGAGCAGGCGGAGCAGCTCCTGCTCCTGGCGGGTCAGCCCCTGCTCGTCGCGCTCGCGCGGGGCGCCGAAGGGGGTCGCGTCGGCCCAGGTCTGCTCGAACAGGGAGAGCAGGGCGGTGATCACGCCGGGCGAGGAGATCTGCACCGCGCCCTTGCGGGTGTTGGCCGGGTCGATCGGGACGAGGGCGACCCGCCGGTCGATGACCATCATGCGCAGCGGCAGCGCGGGCACCGTCCGCACCGCGCAGCCCAGCCCGGTCAGCCACTCGGCGTGCCGCACGGTGGCCCGGTCCTTGCGGACGCTGTCCAGGTAGACCGTCCGCATCGCGACGCCGCGGGCGAGCAGTTCCTCGTTGCCCGGGCGGCTGGCCTGGAGCGAGGCCGCGGACTGGGCCCGACGCCGTTCGGACCCGCCGGCGCCGTCCGGCGCGCGCGGACCGAGCTCGGCCCGGCCGTCCACCCAGGCGATCACGCCGTCCGAGACGTCGGCGACGAACCGGTCCGGCTCGAAGTCCCGTCACCGAGGCGATCCACGGCGCGAACTCGGCCAGCGCCTCCTCGACGTCCAGCACGTCCCGGCCGTGGTACGGCGAGACGATCCGCAGTCCGGACCGCTCCAGCGCACCGGCCCCGTACAGGCCGAGCAGGCCGAGCAGGCCGAGCAGGCCGAGGCCGATGCCCTGGCCGGAGTCGTCGGCGCACGGCGGGGTGACCAGGCTCTTGAAGCCGAACCGGTTCATCAGCAGCGTGTTGGTGGGGCAGTTGAGCGCGTAGCCGCCGCTGGTCGACAGGTGGGTGTCCTCGGCGCGGATGCCGCCGACCTCCAGCAGCCGCTCCACGTTGCGGAGCGCGACGCCCTCGCAGCAGCGCTGGACGACCTTCATCACCGCACTGCGCAGATGGTCCTCACGGCTGAGCGAGTCGTCCGGCTCGGCGCCGGCCAGTTGCTCGTCGGCGGCGGCCACCACCGCGCGGACCAGGTCGTGCGCGGCCTTCCAGGGCTGGGTCGCGGCGCCGCCGAAGAAGGTGACGTCCGCAATCGCGGCCTCGACGTCGAACTCGATCGCCGTGGCGGAGGCGGAGGCCAGCGCCATCAGCGAGCCGGGCTCCAGGCCGAAGACCGTCTCGGCGGCGGTGTACAGCGGCCCGGGGGACTCCACCGGCTCGAAGGTGATCCGCCCCTGCTTCACCACGCAGCCGGCGTACCAGTAGGTGTTCGGACGGCTCTCCTGCGCGTACTCGGGCAGCGCGTCGATCGCGAGACCGATGATCTGCCCGTCGCGGAACAGCGGGACGTCCCGCAGCACCCCGCTGAACAGGTGCGCCAGGCTGTGCAGCGGGAACTCCTCGGCCCCGGCGGGCTTGGGCACCGACTGTGCCTTCGGCAGCCCCGGCGTGCCCCAGGTCGCCGTCACGTCATCGAGGGTGAGCCCCTCCTCCGCCAGCAGCGCCGACAGGAAGGCCTCGGCCCGGCCCTCGGTGTACAGCGGCCAGAAGTGGTGCTTCTGCCCGCCGACCCGCTCCCGTTCCCACACCCGCACCAGTTCGACGTCCGCGCCGTCCCGGCGCCACAGCGCGACGTTCTGGTCGTGCCGCACCGAGAAGACCGCACCCGGCCCCGGCGGCGTGAGATAGGCGGAAAGGAAATGCTCGGCCACGGTTACGTCTTTTTCCTCGGTCTGCCAGGTTCTGTCGGGACGAGGTAATTCCGGCCCACTCGCGAGGGGATTTCCCGCACCCCGCCCAGGGCCGGCCGCCTGCCCCCGGCGCCAGCGACTACCCGGTCATTCGACCACGCCCGCCGAGACCCGGTACATACTGAAATCCCCGTTTACGCACGCCACCGGACCCTCGCGTACGCATGCGCAGCGGGCCCCGGGCACAACGCAGCGGGCCCCGGGCACAGCACAGCGGGCCCCCTCGCTGGCGGGCGGGGTGTCCGCCTGACGGAGTTTTTGACAGAGATGACAACAACTGGCACGATGCCACCATGGCACGACCGAGGAAGTTCGACACCGAGGCCGCGATCGACGCGGCCATGAACACCTTCTGGACCAAGGGCTACACCGCGACCTCGACCGACGACCTGGCCGAGAGCACCGGCATGCTGCGCGGCAGCCTGTACAACGCCTTCGGAGGCAAGCGACAGCTGTTCGAACTGGCCCTGCGCCACTACCGGGAGGGCGGCGCCGCCGGCGACCGCACCATGCCCGACGACCTGCCACCGCTGGAGCGGATCCGACAGCTGCTGCGCACCGGGGTCGACCGGACCACGGCCGACCACCGCGGCTGCCTCGCGGTCAACACCGTCACCGAACTCGCGCTCCGCGAGCCCGAGTTGGCCGATCTGGCCCGACAGGCCTTCATCCCACTGGAAACCCGGCTGACGGAGGCCGTCGACGCCGGCCGGCTCCGCGGCGAGATCCGCTCCGACCGGGCCCCCCAGGTGCTCGCCCGCCAGGTGATGGCCACCTTCCACGGCCTGCTGCTCCAGGCCAAGGCCGGCTTCGACCCCGAGTCGCTGCACGCGACCATCGACGCGGTCGTCGACGACCTGCGGCCCTGAGTTCCGCCTCCCCGCACCTGCAGCCCTTTTTCGCGCCCAAGTTTTTGGCAGTTTCACCAATAACTTCTCCCGTCGGAGGCCCCACCCCATGCCCGTCCTGCCCCGCGTCCCCCGCCCGCCGCTCCTGCCCGTCATCCTGGCGGCCTTCTTCATGTACGGCTTCGACGGCAACGTCGTGAACGTCGCCCTGCCCGCCATCCGCACCGACCTCGGCGCCGGCCAGGCCGCGCTGGAACTGGTCGTGGCCGGCTACGTGTTCAGCTACGCCACCGGGCTCGTCCTCGGCGGCCGGCTCGGCGACATCCTCGGCCACCGACGGATGTTCCTGTCCGGCATGGCCGCCTTCACCGTGGCCTCCGGCCTGTGCGGACTGGCCCAGTCCCCCACCCAACTGGTGCTCGCCCGACTGCTCCAGGGCCTCACCGCCGCCGCGATGGTGCCCCAGGTGCTCGCCCTGATCACCACCGCCGTCCCCTCCCCGGGCCGGCCCCGCGCCCTGGCCTGGTTCGGCGTCACCGGCGGACTCAGCGGCGTCTGCGGTCAGCTGCTCGGCGGGGTGCTCCTCGACGGCGACCCCCTCGGCCTCGGCTGGCGCGCCGTCTTCCTGATCAACCTCCCGGTCGGCCTGGTCGTCCTCGCCGCCGCCACCGCCGTCCTGCCGCGCACCACCACCGGCCGCCGCCCCGCCCTGGACGGCATCGGCATGCTCGCCGTCTCCGGCTCGCTGGCCCTGGCCCTCGTCCCGCTCGTCCTCGGCCGCGAGGCCGGCTGGCCGCTCTGGGCCTGGGCGATGCTCGCCGCCGCCGTCCCCGCCCTCCTGGCCACCCTGCGGTGGGAGCGCCGCCTCGCCGCCCGCGGCGGCCAGCCGGTGCTCGACCCGGACCTGCTCCGCAGCCGGGTCTTCCGGACCGGCCTGGCCGTCAACGCCGCCTTCATGGCCTTCTTCGCCGGCTTCGTCTTCGTCCTCAGCCTCACCGTGCAGACCGGCTTCGGCTACAGCCCGCTGCGATCCGGACTGGTCTTCACGCCCATGGCCGTCCTCGCCATGGCCTCCTCGCTGACCGGCAGGCGCCTGCTGCCCCGCCACGGGCTCCGCGTCCCGGTCGCCGGCGGGGCGATCACCGCCCTGAGCCTGCTGCTGACCGCGCTCGCCCTGCAGGCCGACGGCGCCCGGCACGCCTTCCCCTGGCTGCTGGCCACCATGGGCCTGATGGGCATCGGCAACGGCCTCGTCCTCCCCTCCCTGATCGGCGCCCCGATGGCCGGCATCGCCCCCGAGCGGGCCGGCACCGCCTCCGGCACCCTCTCCACCACCCAGCAGTTCGCCGCCGTCACCGGTGTCGCCGCCCTCGGCGGCACCTACTTCGCCGTCCTCGACCACCACACCCCCGCCACCGCCGCGGCCGCCGCCACCTGGCTCGCCCTCGCCGCCGTCCTCGCCGTGATCGCCCTCACGCTCCGGCTGTCCCGCGCCACCGCAGCGGCGGCCACGGCCACCGGCGCGGACCCGACACCGGCTCCCCGCGTCCCCGCCCTCGCCACGGACAGCTAGCCAGGTCCTGTCCGGGGCACCGACCCGGGGCACCGGCCCGGGGCACGCCCCCCGTCAGTCCCGCTCGGGCCACGGGAGCCAGGCGGCGGGCTCGGAACGCCAGGCGGGGACGGACGGCCAGGCGACGGACCCCCCGGTGTCGGGCGACCGTACGGCGCCGCCCGAGGGGGTGTCACCGGTGGACGGCCGCACCAGTGCGGCCGGAAGCGTCACCGAGGCCGTGGTCCCGCCGCGGGCGTTCGGCTTCAGCCGGACCCGGACGTCATGGCGGAAGGCGAGCCGGCTGATCACGAAGAGGCCCATGCGGCCGGGGACCGAGGCGTCCAACGGCGGCGGGTCGGCGAGTCGCTCGTTGATCTCGGCGCAGTCGTCGGAATGGACACCGATACCGAGGTCGTGGATCTCGACCAGGACGCAGCCGTCCGGCAGCGCCCGGCCGGTGGCCTGGACGACGGTGTGCGGGCTGGAGAACACCGTGCCGTTCTCCAGCAGTTCGGCGAACAGGTGGAGGAGGTCGTCGGCGGCACGGCCGACGACCTCGGCCGACGGCACGCCGACGACCTCGATGCGTGTGTACTGCTCCACCGCGCCCGCGGCACCGCGCAGCACGTCGACCAGCGGGACGGAGCGGGTCCGCCGAGGGCCCGGGTCCGCACCGGCGACGACCAGCAGGTTCTCGCAGCTGCGGCGCATCCGGGTCGCGAGATGGTCCAGCTCGAACAGCTGCGACAGCTGCCCCCGGTCCGACTGCCGGCGCTCCAGGTCGTCGAGGAGGGACAGCTGGCGGCGGACCAGACCGCCGCTGCGACGGGCCAGACTGACGAGCATCGCGTTGGTGACGCCGACCAGGACGGCCTGCTGGGCGGCGAGGGCGGCGAGTTCACGGTGGAGCGTGTCGAAGCAACGGGCCAACCGCCCGACGTCGTCCCGCCCGTGCAGGCCGACGGACGGGACCGTCAGGCCGCCCGGCTCCCGGGGTCCGCCACCGGTGATCGTCCTCACCAGTTCCGGCAGGTGCGCGTCGGTGATCCTCTCGGCGGCCTCGCGGAGTTCCCGCAGGGCGGCGGGCGTCCGCAGGCGGCTCGCCCGCCGCCCTTCGTCCACGATCGCCTGTGCCTCGGCGTGGGCGGCCTTCCGTACGTCCTCGGCACCCTCCCGCGCCGCACTCAGCAGACGGTCCGCCTCGGCGGTGCGCTCCTGGGCGACCCGGGTGGCCTCGGCTCGCGCTCGGTTCCCGTCGGCCCGTACGCCGTTCGCCAGTTGCCCGGCCTCCGCCAACAGCCGGGCACTCTTCTGCCCGGCCTCCGCCAACAGCCGGGCACCCTCCTGCCGGGCGTCCTCCACCAGCCGGGCGGACTGCTGCCGGGCCTCCTGCAGGACGAACGCCGCCTCGGCCTCCGCCCGGGAGCGCAGCTGCCGCGCCTGCTCCTCGGCCTCGTCGGTGGTGTCCCGCGCCGTCCGGGCCGCCGTCTCGACCAGGTGCTTGGTGGCGTTGCGGACGCGGCCCAGCGGGGACTGGACCTGCCGGTTGAGCGCCCGGAGGTCCACCCAGCGGCGGCGCCAGTGGTCGACCAGTTCCGGGTGCGCCCGGTGGCCGCGCGGCTTGCCCGTGTCCGCGGGCAGCGGGTTGCTGATCACGCGGACGAACTCCAGGAGGAAGTTCATCGAGGGCAGCCGCTTGCCGGTCAGGAGGTCGGTGATCCCCGCCTTGGTCAGCTTGAAGACGTCGGCCGCGCCGCAGATCTCGCCGTACGACGGAGCGCCGTGCTCGATGTGCAGCCGGTTCAGGTCGTCCACGAAGGCGGCGAGCCGCTCGTCGTACGCTGCGGCGACCGCGAGGTCGCCCGGGTCGGGCTCCACCGGTCCGTCTGCCACGGTTCTCCTTGTTGAGATGTCCTCAGTTCGCTTCGGGGACAGCGTACTTCGAACATTCGTGGACGGTGTTGAACGTTCCTGAACGGCCGCCGACGGACGTACCGTTCAGGAACGGCGCCCGGCGTCCGAGCCCCCGACGTCCGCATACGGGAACCGGCGAGGTCGTACGCCTGCCTGGGCCCTCGCCGCAACCTCTGGTCAGCTCGGGGCATGACCGACAACGACCCCGCCCTCCCGGGCAGCGGCTCCACCGGGGCCGACGCCCCGCACTCCCCCGACCCGGACGCCGAGGCCACCGGTTCGGCGCGCCACCGGATGCTCGACCTGATCGCCCTCGTCACCCTCCTGGTCATCGCGACGGGGGTCTACCTGACCGCCGGCAGCGGCGGCTTCTCGGTGATCACCGGCGCCGGTGTGGGCCTCTACGGCCTCTGGCGGGCCCGCCGCTGACCGCCCGCGCCTGCACCGGGCCCAGCCGGCCGCGCCGGGCAGGCCGGTCAGCGCCGGTCGGGCCCGGGAAAACAGCAGCACCCCGGCCGGAGAACACGGCCGGGGTGCTGCGGAGGTGGGGCACCAGGGGCTCGAACCCTGAACCTACGGATTAAAAGTCCGCAGCTCTGCCAATTGAGCTAGTGCCCCGCGACCCTCGGTCCCGGTGGTGCCTGGCGGGAAGGGCCACGGCGATCCTACCCGGTGGGGCCCAGGGCTCCGCCAGTGGATTGCGCGGGCGCGCCGGGGGTGTGCAGCGGTCCTTGAGGCGGGGTGTAGTGGGCGGCGCGGACGCGGCGGAGCCAGGCCTCGGCGGGGCGGGGGTCGGGGGCGGCGGGCAGGACACCGGGGGCGGCCAGCCGGTCCGCGGCGTCGGCGAGCAGGCGCTCGGCGACGGCGGGGCGGTCGGCGATGCGTTCGCCGAGTTCACGGATCCGTTCGGGGTCGGGCAGCCGGATGAGGTTGCGGCCGGTCGTGTGCAGGCGGACGGCCTGCTCGACCAGCCGGACCAGGTGCCGGGCGTGCTTGGCGGCCCGGCGGCGGGTGGCCGGGTCGGTGGTGTCCCGGGTCAGCAGTTTGCGGAACTGCTGGTCGGCGTAGCCGAGATAGGCGTTCCGCACGGCCGGCGCACTGAGGAAGCTCGCGCGGATGCCGATCAGTTCCCCGCCGAGCGGGGTGCGGGTCTCGTACAGGTCGTCGGGCAGCCAGACGAGTTCGGAGGCGGTCGGGTTGCAGGTCAGCGCCAGCCGGCACCACTTGGCGGCCTCGTGCAGGGTGAGGTCGGGCTCGGTGCTGACCTGGGACTCGGCCGGGCGGTGCAGGCCGTGCAACTCCTCGGTGGGGACGGCGAACAGGCCCAGCCGGTCGACGTCGGAGCCGGCGTGGGCGAAGCCGTAGGCGGTGGATCCGACGATGCCGGAGAGCAGGACGGCGCCGGGCGTGGCTGCGGGCACGGGTGGTCTCCTCCCGGGAGGTGTCCGGACGGTCTGCGGAACGGGTACCGGCATCCTCGCCGGTGGGGGCCGCGCCGGGCGAACGAATTCCGCTCCGGGGCCTGCCCGGCCGCCGATACTGGGCCCCATGGAGCACGATCCCCCCGTGGAAGCGGCGGCAGCCGTCGGCGTCGAGAAGCTGCGGGCCTGGTGGGCGCACCGGCAGTGGCTGGACCGTCCGCACCCCGGCGCGCCGGCCGCCGAAGTGCTGGCGGCCACCGGCTGGGCCCGTTCGGTGGGCGGCGCGGCTCCGTACCTTGGCCTGTTCGCCCGGGCCGGGCTGGGGCGGGCGGCGGTGGACGCGGCGGTGGCCCGGCTGGACGTGCACGAGCTGCCGTCCGCGCGGGGCTGTACGTACGTGCTGCCGGCCGCCGACTTCGCGCTCGGCCTGGCCGTGGGCGCGGCCGCGCCGGCGGGCGAACTGGCCGCGGCGGAGAAGCACCTGGGGGTCGGCCGGGACGAGGTGGAGAAGCTCTGCCTGGCCGTGGAGCGCGTGCTGTCGCCGGACGAACCGCTGGACCCGGCCGCGATCCGGGATGCGGTCGGCGACGCCGTCCGCCCGCTCGGCGAGGCGGGCCGCAAGCGCGGCCTCACCACGACCCTGCCGCTCGCCCTCGGCCTGATGCAGTCGCGCGGCCGGATCCGCCGGGTGCCCGTCAACGGCCGCCTGGACCAGCAGCGTTACGGCTACGTCGGCTGGGACCAGCCGGTCGCGGGGGACGCCGTCGACCTCGCCCGCCGCTACTTCTCCTGGGCCGGGCCGGCCACCCTCAAGCACTTCCGCTGGTTCTCCGGCTTCACCGCCGCCACCGCCCGCCGGGCCGTCGCCGAGGCCGGCCCGGTCCCGGTCGCGCCCGGCTCGGAGTTCCTGCTCCCGCCCGAACTCGCCGAGGAGTTCGCCGGGTTCACGGCGCCCCGCACACCGCACTACACCCTGCTGGCCGGCATCGACGGCATCCACCTGCTGCACCGCGACCTGCCCCGGCTGCTCGACCCCGCCGACGCCGCCCGTCCGCTGCCCGCCGGCCGGGCCGGCCGCTCCTTCGGCAGCGAAGCCGACCCGCAGACCCACGTCGTGCTCGACCGCGGCCGGATCGTCGGGCTGTGGGAGTACGACACCGAGCGGGCCGAGATCGTCCTGCTGCCCTTCGTCCCGCTCGACGACGCCCTGCGGGAGGCGGTGGCCCGCACCGAGGCGTTCGTCCGTGAGGAGCTCGGGGACGCCCGCGGTTTCAGCCTCGACTCGCCGAGGAGCCGCGCGCCGAAGGTCGCGGCGCTGCGGGCGGCGGCCGCGACCGGCGGTGCGGGCAGGACGGGCGGGCCGGGCGGGACCGGCGGGACAGGAGTGCCGGGCCGGACGCGCGGGTAGCGTACGGACCATGTCGACCACCACCACCGACGAGGTCCTGATCGTCACCGGCGCCGGCCGCGGCATCGGCGCCGCCACCGCACTGCTGGCCGCCCGCCGCGGCCACCGGGTCTGCGTCAACTACCGGACGGACGAGGCCGCGGCGGCCTCCGTCGTGGACGCGATCCGGGCCGAGGGAGGCACCGCCCTGGCCGTGCGCGCCGACGTCAGCCGGACGGCCGAGGTGGAGCGGCTGTTCGCCACCGTGGACGCCGAACTCGGGCCGCTCACCGGCCTGGTGAACAACGCCGGCACCCTGGAGGGGCAGTGCCGGCTGGAGGAGATCGACGAGGACCGGCTGAACCGGATCTGGGCCGCCAACATCACCGGCCCGTTCCTGTGCGCGGCCCGGGCGGTCCGCCGGATGTCCACCCGGTACGGCGGCCGCGGCGGCGCCATCGTCAACGTCTCCTCGGCCGCCTCCCGGATCGGTTCGCCGAACGAGTACGTCGACTACGCGGCCGCCAAGGGCGCCGTGGACTCGATGACCCGCGGCCTCGCGCTGGAGGTCGCGGCCGAGGGGATCCGGGTCAACGCGGTACGGCCCGGGCTGATCCACACCGGCATCCACGCGCTCGGCGGCGAACCCGGCCGGGTCGACCGGGTCGCCCCCGGCCTGCCGATGCGGCGGGGCGGGCAGCCGGAGGAGGTCGCGGAGGCGATCCTCTTCCTGCTCTCCCCGGCCGCCTCCTACACCACGGGGGCGTTCCTGGAGGTCTCGGGCGGCCGCTGAGGGCCGATCCCGACCGGTCGGGGGGCCGGTTTCGGACAGCGTCGCCCCGCCACCGAACGGCCCCCTCCGGTTTCCTTCCGCACGCCTGCGCCCGCCCGTACGGTGGGGGCCATGACCGACGCCTTCATCGACATCCCCGGTGTGCGCAACTTCCGTGACGCGGGCGGCATCGGCGCGCTGCGCCGGGGCGTCCTCTACCGCTCGGGGTCCTTCCACACGCTCACCGAGGACGGCGCCCGGCGGCTCAAGGCCCTCGGCCTGCGGACGGTGATCGACCTGCGCAGCACGTTCGAGCTGGAGGTCTGGCCGGACCAGCGGCACGGCCTCGACCACGAGTCGCTCAACCTGCCGACCCTGCCGGCCGACCGCGGCGACATCGACCGGCCCTGGCCCGAGGACCAGGTCTCCCTCTACCCCTTCATGGCCGAGACGGCCGGCCCCTCGCTCGCCGCCGTCATGCGCCGCCTCGCCGCCCCGGAGTCGCTGGCCGTCGTCGTGCACTGCGCCGTCGGCAAGGACCGCACCGGCCTCACCATCGCCGTCCTGCAGTCCCTGCTGGGCGCCTCCGACGCCGACATCACGGCCGACTTCCTGCTCTCCAACATCGGCCTCGGCCTGGACCGGGGCCCCGTCCCGTACGTCGACGAGACCGGCGCCGAGCGCCTCTCCCGCCCCGTCGGCGCCGAACTGCTCGCCTCCTCACTCGCGTGGATCCACACCCACCACGGCTCGGTCCCCGCCTACCTGCGGCACCACGGCGTCACCGAGGAGGAACTGGAAGCCGTCCGCGCCAACCTCTCCGCCTGACCGGCGGCAGGCCCGACCGCGGCAGGCCCGACCGCCGCCGGACCCGACCGACGCCGCACCCGACCCCGGGGCCGGCGCCCGCTACCCCCGGCGCTCGAAGCGCCACCACTGGGTCGGCGCGTCGACGTCCTCCCACTGGTGGACGACGCCGTCCGGGGCGTCCGGCGCCGTCAGCGGCTTCCCGCTGACGAAGCTGGTGACGGTGTACGTCCCCGGGGCGTCGACGTGGGCCTCCAGCAGCCACTCCTGGGCGCCGAAGGCGTTGGCGCTCCACTGCTGGATCGGCACGCCGTCGTCCGGGGAGGCACCGGTGACGTCGAGGCGCTTGCCGCTGGCGGCGTTCTCGACGTGGAAGAGCGCGCCGCCGGGGTGGACGGCGGTGAGGTGCCAGAGCTGGGCCTCGGTGCCGTCCTCCGCGCCCAGGACGATCCGGGCACCGCTGCGCCGGGAGGCGTCGGCGACCTGGAGCAGCAGGCCGCTGCCGACGTTGCGGACGAGGTAGCTGCCGTCGGTGATCGCGGAGTCAGTCACGGTCGAAGTCTGCCACCGGGTACCGACAGGCCTCGTAGCCGAAGACCGCGGCCAGCACCGCCACCACCACGCCCACCTGGACCAGCGCGGACACCCGGGTGCCGAGCGGCACGGTGCCCGCGACGAAGAGCGCGCCGAGCAGCCGGGGCAGGTTGGGGCGCAGCCCGAAGAAGCCGCGCAGGGCAGTGTTGACCAGCAGGTAGAGGGAGGTCCCGCCGGCCAGCGCGGCGGCCTGCGCGAAGCCGGTCGCGGCGCCCGGGTGGCCGACCGCGGACTTGACCCCGGCGGCGAACAGCAGCACGCCGAGCAGCAGTCCGAAGTGGCCGAGGTAGTAGACGGAGACGGCCGCCC
The DNA here is from genome assembly GCF_042735125.1 of Kitasatospora sp. NPDC059599. Taxonomy (NCBI): domain Bacteria; kingdom Bacillati; phylum Actinomycetota; class Actinomycetes; order Kitasatosporales; family Streptomycetaceae; genus Kitasatospora; species Kitasatospora sp. NPDC059599. The sequence goes on from NZ_JBHWCL010000027.1 coordinate 18,885, forward strand.
GGTTGCGGGCGGCGGAGGGCAGCGCGGCCATCCGGCGCTCGGCGCGGGCGTCGTCGTCGTGCCCGAAGTACGCCCACCAGAGCCCGACGCAGACGGTCAGGCCGAGCAGCGCCACGGCGATCAGCGCGGGCCCGGGGTCGGCGGTCCCGGCGCCGATGCCGATCGCGATCACCGACTCGCCGAAGGCGATGATCATGATCAGCCCGTGCCGTTCCACGAAGTGGTCGGCGCGCAGTCGGAACTCGGGCAGCCCGGCCACCCACGGGGTCACGAACTGCATCGCGAAGGCGGCGGTCCAGAAGCCGAGTTGGACGGTTCCGGTGAGGTATCCGCCGGCCACCACCAGGGTGCCGACGACCAGGTTGCTCGCGCCCATCCGCAGCACCGCGGCGGGCGAGACCCCGGCGGCGACGAACATCCCGGTGTGCACGGCGACGACCACCAGGTACGCCCAGCCGAAGGCGGCGCCGCTGCCCTCGAAGGCGTGCGGGACGGACAGCGAGATCACCAGGAACGCACCCATCGCCAGCATCAGCAGCCCGCGCCGGCCGTGGGTGCGCGGCGGCATGGCGTTGGTCAGCCAGATGAAGGCGTCGTACATCCACCAGATCACGGCCAGCATCACCAGCACCTGGGCGAACCCGCCGGGCGTGAGGTGGTGGACCAGGCTCCCGGTGAGCTGGGTGACGGTGAAGACGAAGACGAGGTCGAGGAAGAGTTCGAGCGGCGCCACTTTCAGGGCCGGCTCGGCGGTCCCGGTGGCCTCGACGGTCTCGACGGACCCGGGCGCACCGGGGGCGCCGGGGGAAACAGGGGACGCGGTCACCGCGCGAGTATCCGTCACCCGGCCTTCTCCCGGGGGCGTTTCGCCCGGACCGGGGCCGCCGCCTATGCTGCGGCGAATGTCCTCCGAGCAGATGTCGTCGCACCGTCAGCAGCCCGCCTTCCCCGATGCCGTGGCCGACCTGGAGGCGGTGGTCGCCGCCGGGGACGACGAGCGCTTCGGCCCCGCCCTGGGCCGGGTCGGCGGGCTGTTCGGTTCGGCCGCCCCGGACGAGCGGGTGGCGGCCGGCCCCCGGCTGGCCGTGCTGCTGCCGGACGCCCCGCCGTTCCCGCGCTCCCACCTGGCCATGGTGGTGGGCGCCTGCGTCGAGCACGGGGCCGACCCGGTCGCCTGCGCCGGCCCGGTGCTGGCCGGCCTGCGCGGGGCGCTGACCGGCACGGAGCTGCTGGTGCGGCGCTGGGCCGAGACCGGCGGCGGTCCGCTGCCGGACCCGGACGAGGACGATCCGGCCGCGGCGCACGAGCGGATCGCCGACCCGGCCCGGCTGGACGAGTGGCACGCGCACCTCGCCGTGGTCGGCTGGTGGACGCTGCAGCTGTGGCAGCAGGCGGCGTGGGCGGTGTACTCGCACGCCCCGGTCCGGGCCGAGGCCCGCGTCTCGGGCGTGACCTCGGCGCTGGTGGAGCTGTTCGGCCGCTACGAGGGCGAGCAGCACGACTTCAAGGGCCTCGCCCATCTGGCGCTGATGCTGGACGACGAGCCGCTGCTGGTGCTGGACCGGCCCACCGGCACCGGCTACCTGCTGCGGATGACCGGCCTGGGCGACACCTTCCAGCTGCACACCCTGCTCGCCGACGTGCTGATCGGCGGCGGCCACCTGCCCGGCGCCCCGCAGGACCCGGAGGTGGTGGCGCTGGCCCGCACGGCCTTCCTGGACGCCCGCCGGCCGATCGCGACCGGCGCCTTCAACCTGGTCGCCCCGGACGGCTCCTGGCTGTGGAACGAGGGCACCCCGAGCGACGTCCCGGTCCTGGACGGCGTGCGCACCCTGGTGCTGGAGCCGCTGCCGTACGAGCGCAGCTGGTCGGCCGGGCGGTTCATCCAGGAGGTGCCGGGCGACCTCCGGCTGGAGCGGGTGCTCGACCCGGCGGAGGCGGCCCGCCTGCTCGCCGGGACCGTGCCGGGGCGGTCCACCGCGGAGGCGTTCCGCTGAGGCCCGGCTCCTCCGGCGGAGCCCCGGCGGGGTCGTCGGCCCGACCGGGTTAGGGTCGGAGGGCGATACAGCCCCGAGGAGTGGAGTCGACGATGACGAAGGTCCCGAACGCGCTCGTGGCCGCCGCGCCCGCCGCGCTGACCGCGGCGAGCGGCCTGGTCGGCGGTTACGGCGTGGCCCGCTGGAGCGGCCGGCGCGAGCTGGGCGGCGCGGTGCTGGCGGTGGCCGGCGCCGGGGCGGCCGCGCAGTGGCGCCGCAGTTCCGGCCCGGGCGCGGCGGCGGCGCTGACCGGCCTGTACGTGGCGGCCTTCGGCGGTTCGCACCCGCTGGCGAAGAAGATCGGCGCCTGGCCGTCGGTGTTCGCCGTCACCGCGGTGGTCGCGGCGGCCTCCACGGCGACGACGGCGCTGTCCGCCCGCCGGAACCGCCGGAGCCGCTAGCCCGCCGGACCCGCCGGACCCGCCGGCCACTGGGTGCCCCGAAGGCCCCGGCCGGCACGAACCCACCCGCCCGTCGAGCCGACCACCGGCCCGCCGGGGCGGGCCGCTACGGCCTGGTCTCCGCGCCGAACCGGGTCTCGAACGCCGCCCGGTTCACCGAGACCGGCGAACGGTCCCAGACCGCGAACACCACCCGGTCGAACGCCGCCCCATAGCGGGCCAGCGCGGCCTCGAAGGCCTCGGCGACCTGCGCCGGGTCGTTGCGGAACACCCCGCAGCCCCACGCGCCGAGCACCAGCGCGCGCACGTCGTGCCGGGCCGCCGCGGCGAGCACCCGCAGGGCCCGCTCGGCGAGCACGCCCCGGACGTCGGCACCGGCCGAACGCCGTTCCAGCTGGCCGGCGTTGGGCGCGGGCGAGGTCAGGAAGGTGACCGGGTAGGGCTGCGCGCTCAGGGCCCCGCGCAGGTCCCGGATCACCGGCACGTCGGGCGAGACGATCACCCGGTGGCTGTACCGGAGGTCGGTGGAGGCCCGGTGCGCCTCGTAGTAGTCCGGTGCCTGCAGCAGGCAGCTGTAGAGCAGCGCGCTGCGGCAGACGTCCTCCTCCTGGGCGCGGGCCCCGCGCAGGTACCCGCCGCCGGGGTTGCGCGCGGAGGCGAAGTTCAGCACCCCGACCCGGCCGGCTCCGGCCTCGACCAGCCGTCGGGCGGCCTCGATGCTCCCCTCGGCCGTCACCTCGACCGGGCCGCGCGGCCCGGGCCCGGGCTGCCCCTGCGCCAGCAGCGCGTCCAGCGCCCGCGGCGCGTACGACACCGTGCCGGCCTGCGCCGCCGTCAGCTGCTCCCCCACCTGTACGAGTTCGCCCCCGGCTGCCCGGTAGTTCCCCCGCTCGGCGATCTCCTCGTTCACCCGTGCCACGTCATGCAGTCTGCTGCTCATGTCCGGGACGCTACGGGACTACCGCGGCCGCGCGCCACAGGTTATTCTCACTTCCAGAACAACACCTCGGGAGGCATGACGAGGTGTCGGGGGGTATCGGGGGAACGCGAAGGGCCCGCTCCGGGGGACGGAGCGGGCCCTTCGTACGTTCAGCCAGGCCGGCGGTGGACTACCGCCGGTGCGGCGTCAGTTCTTCCAGCGCGGCTTGCGGTCGTCGCGGTTGAAGCCGCCGGTGCGGTCGCCGCCGCGGTCACGGTCGAAACCGCCGCCGCTGCGGTTGAAGCCACCGCGGTCGGCCTGCGGACGGCCGCCGGAACGGTGGTCGTCGCGGCGCGAGAACGGACGGCTGCTGCTGCCGCCGCGCTCGTCGCGGTCACGGCCGAAGGCCGGACGGTCGCCGAAGGAACGGGCCGGGCGGTCACCGAAGGAACGGCCGCCGCGGTCGTCGCGGTCACGGTTGAAGCCACCGCGGTCGCCGCCACGGTCACGGTCGAAACCGCCCGAGCGACGGTCGTCACGGTCACGGCCGGCGAAGCCACCGCGGTCACGGTTGAAGCCACCGCGGTCGCCGCCACGGTCACGGTCGAAACCGCCCGAACGACGGTCGTCACGGTCACGGCCGGCGAAGCCACCGCCCGAACGACGGTCGTCACGGTCACGGTTGAAGCCACCGCGGTCGCCGCCGGAGCGACGGTCGTCACGGTCCCGGTCACGGCCGAAGGCCGGACGCTCGGTACGCGCCTCGCGGTACGACGGCGCGCGCTCCTCGGTCTGCGGCGCGGCGGCCTCGGCGGCGGCCGGAGCGGCCTCGGCCGACTCGCCGGTCTCCTCGGCGGCGACCGGCTCCTCGTCCACGATGCCCAGGTCGGCCCGCTCGCGCGCCGCACGGGCGGCCAGGCGGTCGGCCTCCTCGCGCAGCTCGGTGGCGCGGCGCTGCGCGCGCTCCAGCTGGCGGGTCATGTCGGCGAGCTCGCGCTCGGCGGCACCGGCGATGCCGGCCGCGCTCTCCGCCTGGACCTCGACCAGCGAGCGGGCGCCGGTGATCTTGGCGACCTCGGCGTCGAAGGCGTGGTCGAGCATGTGACGCGAGGCGTCGACGCCCGCGTCCTCCATCAGGCGGAACACGCCGCGGCGCTGGTGCGGCAGCACCAGGGTGACGACGGCGCCCGAGCGGCCGGCCCGCGCGGTGCGGCCGGAGCGGTGCAGGTAGTCCTTGTGGTCACCGGCCGGGTCCACGTTCAGGACCAGGTCGATGCCGTCGACGTGGATGCCTCGGGCGGCGACGTCGGTCGCGACGACGACGTTGACGTAGCCGTCCTTGAAGTCGCCGAGGACGCGGGTACGGGCACCCTGCGTCATGCCGCCGTGCAGGGCGTCGGCCTTCACACCGGCCTCGATCAGCTGCTCGGCGACGCGGTCGGCGCCCATCTGGGTGCGGACGAAGATGATCGTGCGGCCCTTGCGGGCGGCGATCGCGTTGGTGATCGGCGCCTTGTCCTTGGGCTTCACCACGAGGATGTGGTGGGTCATGGTGGTGACGGCGCCGGCCGACGGGTCGACCTCGTGGGTGACCGGGTTCTTCAGGTAGCGCTTGACCAGGGTGTCGATCTCGTTCTCCAGGGTGGCGGAGAACAGCAGGCGCTGGCCGCCGTCCGGAACCTGGTCGAGGATCTCGGTGACCTCGGGCAGGAAGCCCATGTCGGCCATCTGGTCGGCCTCGTCGAGCACGACGGTGCGGACGTCGGCGAGCTTGGCGCTGCCGCGGTTCAGCAGGTCGCGCAGACGGCCGGGGGTGGCGACGAGGACGTCGACGCCGCGCTCCAGCGCGTAGATCTGGTTCGACATCGAGGTGCCGCCGCAGACCACCTTGAGCTTGAGGCCGAGCACCGAGCCGAACGGCTCCAGGGCGTCGGCCACCTGCATGGCCAGCTCACGGGTCGGGACGAGGATCAGGCCGCGCGGGTGCTTGGGCTTGGTGCGCTCGCCGTCGGCGAGGCGGGTCAGCAGCGGCAGGCCGAAGCTGAGGGTCTTGCCGGAGCCGGTGCGGCCACGGCCCAGCACGTCCTTGCCGGCCAGGGCGTCCGGGATGGTCGCGGCCTGGATCGGGAACGGGGTGGTGACGCCGCGCTTGGCGAGGGCGCGGACGACCTCGTCCGGCAGACCCAGGTCGCCGAAGGTGATGGTCGGCTCGGCGGCCGCCTCCTCGGTGGCCTCCACGGCCTCGGCGATCACCTCGTCCGAGGCGGTGTCGATGGTGTCGACGGTGTCGTTGGTGTCGGTGACATCGGCGGCGGCCTCGTTCGCGGGCATGGCGAAGCGGGCGTCGTCAACGAGAGACATGCAAAACCTTCCGGAAGTGGCACGCGCCAAAGTCCGGGGTTCTGTTTCACAACCGCCTCTATGCGGTCAGCCACGGATCGCCGGAACGCGCCAAGGGCGCCAGATGGGAATAGGGCGCCAGTCAAATGAATCAAACGAACGATCTACCACCATAGAGGACCCACACGATCTGAGGCAAATGCCCAGGCCAACTCCCTAGTGGACACCCGCGCGCGGGCTCGGCGCCGAGGAACCGGAGCTCCCCGAGGACGGCTCCGGAAGCGGCAGCACGGTCGCGGCGGGCGAACTGTGCTCCGGCTCCGGGGTGTTCGACGGGCGGCCGCTCGGACTGGCCGACGGGGTGCCCGCCGAGCCGCCGGACCGGCCCTCGCCGGTGCCGCCCGCCCCGCCGGAGCCCGTGGTGCCGCCGGAGCCGGTCGACGAGCCACCGCCCGGGTGCGGCGCGGGGCTGGTGTTCACGCCGCCCGGCGAACCGCCGCCCGGCCCGCCGTCGGGCCCCTGCGGCGCCGGCACCGGGACCACACCGGTCACCGTGCCGCCCGCGCCCGACGCGGCCTCACCCGGCGCCGGCGCCGTCGACCCGGCCTGCGCGTTCTCCGCCTGCAGGCCCCCCGGCCGCTCCGGGCGCCCCGAAGCGCCGCCCGGGTGCCCGGCCCCCGGCGAGGCCGACGCGGTGCCCGCCGCACCCGGCCTGCCCGCCGGACCGGCCTGCCCGACCGGCACCGCCCCGCCGTGCTTCTCCTCCGCCGCCGGCCCGACCGACATGCACCCGGTCAGCCCCAGCCCGGCCACCGTCAGCAGCGCCGCCGCCCGCACCGCGCGCGAGCGCAGGACCGCCGCGTTCCGCACCCGCGCCGTCCGCACTGCCCGAACCGCTCGTACCGCCCGAACCGCCCGCACCGAAGCCATCCAGGTCCCTCTCTACCGCCCCACCCGGGCCGCCCACTCGCGCGCGGCCGCTTTCGGTGCCCAACGCGCGCCCGGCCCGGCGGGACACGGGCAGGACGGCAGTTCGACCCCGGCGCCGCCGGGGCGCCCCCTCAGCCCCAGAGCGCCGAGGCCAGCTCCGCCCCGGCGTACACCGCGGCCAGCCCGGCGGCCACGCTCCCCGCCGCGTTCGCCACCGCGTACCGCCCGGCGCCGGTCTCGGCCAGCCGCAGCGTCTCGTACGAGAAGGTCGAGTACGTGGTCAGCGCACCGCACAGGCCCGTCCCCAGCAGCAGCTGGACCTGCGAGGACGCCGCGCCCGCCGCCACCGCGCCGGTCACCGTCCCGAGGATCAGGCAGCCCACCACGTTCACCGTGAACGTCCCCCACGGGAACACCGAGTCGTGCCGGGACTGCACCGCCCGGTCGGTCAGGTACCGCAGCGGAGCGCCGACCACCGCGCCCGCCACCACCAGCAGCCAGTTCACTCCGCCGTCCCTCCCCCGCCCGGGCCCCCGGCCGGACCGCGCCCGGTGCGGGTCACCACCTCGCACCGGTCCAGCAGCACCAGCCCCTCCGCCACCAGCTCGTCCACCTGCGGCAGGAACGCCCGCACCCGCTCCTCCTCGTCCACGATCACCACCGCCACCGGCAGGTCCTCGCTCAGCGACAGCAGCCGCGTGGTGTGCACCAGCGACGACGCCCCGAACCCCTCGATCCCCCGGAACACGCTCGCGCCGGCCAGCCCGGCCGCCCGCGCCCGGTGCACGACCTCGCTGTACAGCGGGCGGTGGTGCCACCGGTCGCCCTCGCCGACCAGCACCGTCAGCCGCAGCGCCGGCCCGCCCAGCCGGGTCACCGCGCGGCCCCGCGGCGGACCGCGCGGTGGATCAGACGCCGGGTCAGCCCGGCCGCCGCCCACACCGCGACCAGCGCGCCCAGCAGCGTCAGCCCCAGGTACGCCAGCCCGGGCCCGAGCCGGCCCTCCTCCAGCAGCCGCCGGATGTCCACGGCGTAGGTCGAGAAGGTGGTGAACCCGCCCAGCACGCCGGTGCCGAAGAACGGCCGCACCAGCGGATGGGCCTGGCGCCCCTCGGTGATCACCACCAGGAACACCCCGATCACCGCACAGCCGACCACGTTGACCAGCAGCGTCGTCCACGGGAAGGCCGTCGGCCCGGTCTCCCAGCCGAGCCCGGCCGCGTACCGGGCCACCGCCCCGATCGCCCCGCCGACCGCGACCACCGCGACGGCCGGGCCCTGTCCGCGCAGCACCGGCGGCCGGTCCGGCAACCGCACCGCGACCGGCGGCACCGACCGGGGCGGGCCGTCCACCGTGTCGTCCAACGCGCCCTCCGAGGTCGTCATAGCCCCATCAAACACCGGCCTCCGCCACCTGGCACGCCGTCACCCGAGGCCCGACAATGATCCGGTGGAGATGACCCGGGAAGAGTTCGAGACGCTGGTCAGCGACGCGCTCGACCAGATCCCCCCGCAGCTCGCGGCCATGATGGACAACGTCGCGGTCTTCGTCGAGGACGAGCCCGACCCGGGCGACCCGGAACTCCTCGGCCTCTACGAGGGCACCCCGCTCACCGAACGCGGCGAGTGGTACGCGGGCGTCCTGCCCGACCGCATCCTGATCTACCGCGGCCCCACCCTCCGCCACTGCGAGACCCGCGAGCAGGTCGTCGAGGAGGTGCGCACCACCGTGATCCACGAGGTCGCCCACCACTTCGGCTTCGACGACCACGAGCTGGACGAGCTCGGCTGGTCCTGACCCCCCGCCGGGCCCGGCGCGCCCCGGGTCAGGGCCCGGGCGCCCACTCGGCCGAAACCCGTTTTGGCGATCCGCCCGACATCCCATATGCTTCTCGACGTCCCCGAGCGCTGGAAACAGCGGGACAGGCCGCAAGCCCTCATCGTCTAGTGGCCCAGGACGCCGCCCTTTCAAGGCGGTAGCACGGGTTCGAATCCCGTTGGGGGCACGCAGTAACGGCAGTACGCAGGACCGTAGTAAAGTGCAGTGACGCAAGACCTTAGTGGTTCGCCACTACAAGGTCCCGTGGAGCAGTTGGTTAGCTCGCCACCCTGTCAAGGTGGAGGTCGCGGGTTCAAGTCCCGTCGGGATCGCTCGTCTCGCAGGAGACGGTGCAGTACGGCCAGGTAGCTCAGTTGGTACGAGCGTCCGCCTGAAAAGCGGAAGGTCGCCGGTTCGACCCCGGCCCTGGCCACATCGCCTGAACAGGCATGATGCCCTCGAAGCAGTTCGCTTCGGGGGCATTTTCGTGCTGTTCGACGCCAGCGGGACGGCGGACGGTCACCGTCTTCCTGTCAGGCGGCACGTACGTGACGTACTTGACGCCTCACAGCGGGCGCGCCCCGGGGTCACTGACTCCGGCCGCCGGATTGCAGCCGGTCCCACCGGCGTCCCTCGGCGCGCCCGAATGTGGAAGGAACGGGCGTCAGCCCCGCAGGGCCCGGTCGTCGAGCCGGCCCAGCAGGCCGGGCAGGTGCCGGTACTCGTCGCGGAGCGCGGCCGGCCGCTGCCGGCACTCAAGGCCGCGTCCGACGTGGTCACAGGCGTCACGGAGCCGGACCAGGAGGGCCACGGCGGTGTCGTAGCGGGCCGCCTGCTTGCGGGCGACGTGGTTCTCGACCTCGTGCCGGATCGCTTCCTCCTCGGCGGCCAGGGCGGTCGGCTTCCTCGCCCGTGCCTCGCCGCGCAGGCGGCGCAGGAGTGCGGCTCCCAGTCGAGGCTCATCGCCCAGTGCCAGGCGCAGCAGGAGGTCGTTCTTCTCCGCCTCGGGAAGCGCGGCGATCAGCGGCGGCCCGGAAATGCCGAAAGGCCCGCACCGTGCGCTTGCGCGCGGTGCGGGCCCGGGCCGTCCGGCAGCTGCCGGACGGCTGGACGCACTACAGCGGGCGAATGTTCTCCGCCTGCGGGCCCTTCTGGCCCTGCGTGACGTCGAACTCGACCTTCTGGCCCTCGAGCAGCTCACGGAAGCCACTGGCGTTGATGTTCGAGTAGTGGGCGAACACGTCCGGACCGCCACCCTCCTGCTCGATGAAGCCGAAGCCCTTTTCCGAGTTGAACCACTTCACGGTGCCGTTAGCCATAAAAACTATCCTTCGAATGGGACGTACGGAACTCACAGGTCGTGAGTTCCGCGTCGCCGCGACGATGACCCACCCGGGGAATGGCCGGGTAACAAAATGCGCCTGCGGTCGCAACCGGCAGGCGCACACAAAGTCCATGGGAACCGCAACTGCAACTACCACGACTGTAGCAGGGTCCGAACCCCAACGGGGGGGTTCTCCCTGGCCAGTTCACCGACGTGTCCCGGACCGGCGGGAGCGGAGGACGGCCACCGCGCCCGCGGCTCCCCCGCGCGCCGGGGTGCGCACCGGCCCCCGCGCCCTCCGGGGGTGATCCGGAAATATCCGGGGCCGAGCCGTCCGTTCCCCCGGAATCGGGCGCATACTGGCGGCAATGACGAATCCAGCCGCGCCCCGTCGCCACCTGCCCACCAGCCCCTTCCGCCAGGCTCCACCGCCGCCCCCGCCCAAGGAATTCGCCGTCGGGGACCGGGTCTCGCACGACGAGTTCGGTCTCGGCCGCGCCATCGGCGTCGAGGGCGACTCGGCCGTCCTGGTCGACTTCGGCTCCCGGACGGTGCGGATCACCGCCCCGTTCGCCAAGCTCTTCCGGCTCTGATCCCCGGCGCACCGGTCGCCCCGGACGCCGACGCCCCGTCGCTCTCCTGATCCTGTCCTGCCAGCCGTGGCCGTCCTGAACCCGCCCCGGCCCCGTCCGCCCCGGATCCCCCCGCAGGGGGAGGGAGTCCCGCCCCCGGGACGATCCGGCGGGGTGGCGCGGGGCGGAATCGTGAGGGCATGGAGACGACGAGGGACACGGGCTGGAACCGGGTGGCGGCGCGGGCCGGGCACGTGGCGGCGGGGTGGGCGGTGGCCTTCGCGCTGGTGCACGTGTACTGGCTGGCCGACGGGCGGCTCGGGCTGCCCGAGGGCCGGTCGGTGTGGAGCAACACGCCGCTGCTGGTGATCGACGTGATCGCGATCCCGCTCTGTGCGGTGGCCGCGGCGGTGGCGCTGGCGCCGGTGCGGCGCTGGGGCGAACGGGTGCCGGCCGGGCTGCTGACCGCAGCGCTGTGGGGCACCACGGCGCTGCTGGTACTGCACGCCGCGCCGTCCGTACCCGACTGGTTCGCCCTGGCCCTCGGCAGCCGGTCGCCTGCCGAGTTGGACGCGATGGCCCGGTTCGCGGCCTTCGGCTACGAGCCGTTCTTCCTGGTCGGCGGGGTCCTCTTCGCTCTCACCTCGCTCGGACGCCGGGCCGGCCGCCGGCCAGCCGTGCGGTGAGCCAGTCGGCGGTAGCGGGGAGCCAGTCCGGCAGGGCGTTGCCGAGGAGGTGGTTGCCGTGCGGGACGAGGAGGAGTTCGGCGTCGGGGGCCCGCTCGGCCAGCGCGGTGGCGGGCGTGACGCCGGGGATCCGGTCCTCGCCGCCCTCGACCACCAGGAGCGGGACGGCGATCCGCGGCACGAGGGCGGCGAGGTCCACCCGGTCGGCGAAGGCGCGGGCCTCCCGGTACCCGCCGCAGCGCTGCGCGAGGGTCGCGGTGACGAACGGGACCAGGCCGTCCCGGTCCAGCCGGTACGGGCCGCTGACCACCGCCGCGGCGCGCAGCCTCGGCTCGTGGGCGGCGGCCCCGGCCGCGTAGTAGCCCCCCAGACTGAGGCCGATCACGGCAGTCCGGGCCGGGTCCAGGCCGTCCCGGCCGGCGAGGGCGTCGAGGGCGCGCCCCACGACCCGGTGGTACTCCGGCTCCGGCGCGCTGGTGGCGGCCAGGACGCCCTGCCCGGGCCCGTCGATCGCGAGGACGGCGACGCCCCGGGCCAGCAGGGCCTCGGCGACCGCGTGGAACTCCTCCTTGCCGGAGTCCATCCCCGGCACCACCACGACCACCGGCGCACCGTCGCCGGCCGCCCCGGCAGCGCAGGCCCCGGCCCCGCGCAGTGCGGCCGGGCGGCGCAGCCAGCCCGCGAATCCCTCGCCCTCGACCCGCTCCGCGTCCGGGTCGAGCAGCGCCAGCGCCCGCCGCATCGCCTCGTCGGCCTCGTCGGCCGCCTCCGCCGCGGCGGTCCGGTCGGCGTGCGGGAGCAACCCGGCGAAGTGGAACCAGCGGGCGGCGTTGCGGTACCCCTCACCGGCGGTGACGGTACGGCCCTCGGCAGCGGCACGCTCCGCCGTCACCGCGTGCCGGCGGCCGGCGGCGCGACAGGCGGCCGGCCAGTCGTGCGGGGCGGTGAGCGCGGCGGTCACCCGGTCGTACTCGTAGGGGTCCAGGCCGGCGCCGTGGGCGCGCGGGCGGTTCTCGGCGACGAAGGCCGGCAGCAGGCCGGGGGTGTCGAGGAACGACAGGTCGGTCACGGCGGGGCTTCCCTTTCGGGGCGGGTTCGCAGGAGCGGTTCACGAGGGCGGGGGTCGCGGGAGCCGGATCGCGGGAGCCGGATCACAGGGGCCGGATCGCGCGGGCGGGATCGCCGGCGCGGGTTCAGGAGACGGGTTCAGGAGACGGTCAGCACGGCCTTGCCGCGGATCCGGCGCTCGCGCAGGTCGGTGAGCACGGCGGCGGTCTCGTCCCAGGGCGCGACCCGGCCGAGTTCCGGGGTGAGCCGGCCCTCGGCCGCCAGGCGCACCAGGGTGGCCAGGTCCTCGCCGTCGGGGAGGTCGGAGTCGGCGTAGTGGAAGTGCCGGACGACCGCCGATTCCGGGCCCTTGAAGAAGTCGAAGAAGTCGAGCGTGACGGGCGTCCGGGAGGCCTGGCCGAACCAGATCAAGGTGCCGCGCCGGGCCAACCGGGCCAGGGCGAGCGGCAACGCGGCGCCGCCGGTGGACTCCAGCACCAGGTCGTACGGTCCGCGTGCCCCGGCCACGTCGTGGACCACCTCGGCCGCCCCCAGCCCGAGCAGCCGCCGGCCGCGCTCCGGGGAGGCGGTGACCGCCGTCAGTTCGGCCCCGGCCGCGGCCGCCAGCTCGGTGACGTAGTGCCCCACGCCCCCGGAGGCCCCGGTCAGCAGCACCCGCCGCCCGGCCAGCGCCCCCGCCGTACGGAGCAGCCGCAGCGCGGTGAGGCCCGCGAGCGGCAGCGCGGCGGCCCGTGCCGTGTCCAGGCCGTCGGGCAGTTCGGCGAGCGAGGACGCCGGGACGCACACGTACTCGGCCCACCCCCCGGCCGGCGGGTGCCCCACCACCCGCCGGCACACGGCGGGCCCCGACCCGTCGGCGGCGGCCTGCACCACCAGCCCGGCCACGTCCTTCCCTGGCCGCCACCCGGCCCGGGGCGCCTCCAGTTGGAAGGTCTCCCCCCGGTTCACCGAGAAGGCCTCCACCTTCACCAGTGCCTCCCCCGGCCCTGGCCGGGGCTGCTCCACCTCCGCGAACCGCACCGGTTCCGCCATCCGCCCCGTCGCCACCAGCGCCTTCATCCCCACTCCTCCGTCGGTCACCCCCTCACCCCACCGCGCGCCGCCCCACCGGTCCAACAACCGCCGGACGGTGACGACAACCGACGGTTGTGGGGTGCCCGCAGCCGGTCGGCCGACCGGGGCCCGCCCACCCTCCGGGCGGACGGCGGGAGTTCGACGGCGGAGTTCGACCGCGGGAGATTCGACGGCCGGCCCTAAGGTGCCCTGGTGGATCTGGATCTGACGCAGGTGCGGGCGTTCGTCGTCGCCGCCGAGGAGTTGCACTTCGGGCGGGCGGCCGGGCGGCTGGGGATCAGCCAGCAGGGGCTGTCGAAGCGGGTGGCACGGCTGGAGGCGGCGCTGGGGGTGCGGTTGCTGGAGCGGGACGCGCGCGGGGTGGCGCTGACCGGGGCCGGGCAGCGGTTCCTGGACCCGGCACGGCGGGTGCTGGTGCAGGGGGAGCGGGCGGTGACCGCCGTGGGGTGCGCCGCCCGGCCGCTGCGGATCGACGTGTGGGGGCACCTGTACGCGCCGATGCGGACGCTCGCGCAGGCGGTGGACGCGGCGCCGGGGCTGACGGTGGAGCCGGTGCCCGGCCGGGACCTGCCGTCGGTCGCGGCGGCGTTGCTGCGCGGGGAGTCGGACGCCGGGTTCGGCCGGGTGCATCCGCTGCCGGACGGCGGGGACGCCGGGCTGACGCACCGGCTGGTCCGCCTGGAGCCGGTGGACGCACTGCTGAGCACCGGGCACCCGCTGGCCGACCGCGGGGTGCTGAGCCCGGCGGAGCTGCGCGGCAGTGTGCTGCGCTACCCGGCGGCGGTGGACCGGCTGGACTTCCTCACCCGCTTCGCCACCCGGTTCGACGTCCCGCGGCGGGTCGGCTCGACCAATCTGGGCCTGGAGCACTTCCTGGACGAGGTCGGCGGCGACCCGTCCTGCTTCTCGCTCGTCCCGGCCGACACCCCGCTGCCCGACCGTCCGGGCGTGCGCACCGTGCCCCTGGCCGGTCCGACCCCGCTCTACGCCTGGTCGCTCCTCTGGCGGGAGGACGGGTCCACCGATCCGCACCCCCGGCTCGACGAGCTGATCGGGGCGTTCGCCACGGAGGCGGCCCGCAGCCGGTGGCTGGAGTACGACCCCGTCCGCGACTGGCTCCCGGACGCGGACGAGGCCGCGCTCCACCCGTAGGGCGGGCCCGCGGACACCGCCGCCGGGCCGGCCGGTCCGCCGGTCCTCCGGTCCGCCGGCCGGCACCTTCCGATCACCACCTCCCGGTCCGTCACCGCCGGTCCGTCACCGCCGGTCCTTGACGGCCGGTCACGTCCGCGGGACCGGCCGGGCACGCCGACCGGGTCCCGCGACGGCGCGCACCTCCGACGGCCCGGGGGCGGGCGGACGGCTCAGGAACTGCGGAACCAGGTGGTGTCGGCGCCGAGCACCGAACCGTCCGCCGCGTAGAGGGTGAAGGTCCTGGCGTCCGAGCCCGGCTTCTTCGCGAGGGCGAACCAGTGCGTCGGGGAGTCGCCGACCGCGACCGGCACGGCCTCGGTGGAGCCGCCGGTCACCCAGGTGACCACGACCTTCGCGACCTGGGGCGCGACCCCGCAGATCAGCACGGGGGAGTCACCCAGCTCCGCGCCCTTGAGGCCGAGCACCGTCCCGCCGCCGGAGAAGGGGGAGGGCGGCAGGGACACGGCGGCCGGCCCCCCGGGGACGACGGTCCGGTGCACGCTGTCGTCGACCTGCCGCGTGCCGTCCAGGGTGAGGTAGAGGTTCACCGCGTCCAGGTCGGCCCGCCACGCGCGGTCGACCTCGGCGTCCGTCGTCCTCGGCAGCTGCGGGATGGCCGCGTGCCGGTCCTCCCAGAGCAGTTCCTCCTGCCGGTGGGCGTCCTCCCCGGTGGGCGCGGCCGGCCACAGCGCGGCCCAGGCCTGCCAGCTGCGGCCGCCCACGGTGCCTTCCCCGACCCGGACCCGGACCGGGGTGAACGGGTCCCGCGCGGGCGCGGTCGGGGTGGCCGCCGCGGACGAGGGGGCCGAGCCGGACGCGGAGACCGAGGCCGAGGCCGCCGCCACGGTCGAGACCGTCTGCCGGCCGCGCTCGCCGAGCACCGCCCCGCCGCCGACGACCGCCGTGACCAGGACGGCCGCCGCCGCGGCGGTCAGCAGCCGCCGGCGCCGCAGTCGCCGCCGCCCCCCGGCAACCAGCCGGTCGTACGGGACCGCGCCGGTCTCGACGCTCCCGGCCAGGTCGCCGAGGGCCCGCGCGGCCGCCGCCACGCCGTCCCCGGCCGCGGCCGCCGGGCCTCCGGTGCTGGACTCGTTGCTCATCTTCCGCCTCCGATGCTGGTCAGTCCGTTGAGTGGGGAGGCCGCCCGGAGCTTGGCGAGGCCCTTGGACGCCTGGCTCTTCACCGTCCCGACCGAGCAGCCCATGGCCGCGGCGGTCTGGGTCTCGGTGAGGTCCTCCCAGTAGCGCAGGACGACGGCCTGGCGCTGGCGCGGCGGCAGGGCTCCGAGCGCGGCGAGCAGCACGGCCCGGTCGTCCGGGTCGGTCCCGGCCGGTGCGGCCCGTTCCGGGAGGTCGTGCACCAGCTGTTCGGCCGGTCTGCGCCGGAACCGCCGGGCGTGCTCGTTGACCAGGATCCGGCGGACGTACGCGGGCGGGTCGTCCGCCGCGCGCACCCGGCCCCAGGCGACGTACGCGCGTTCCAGGGCCTGCTGGACCAGGTCCTCGGCGCCGTGCCGGTCCCCCGCGAGCAGGTACGCCGTCCTGAACAGCCGGGTCCACGCGCTGCCGGCGAACGTCCGGAACTCCTCGTCCCGCGCGGTCTTCTGGGCTCCCATGAGCACCTCCTCACCCCCCTGGAGCCCGCGACGGCCGCGGACCGTTGCCCGCCGTTCGCGATTCGCGGCCGGCGGCTGTGACACTGGAGGGGCTCGAAAACCGAGGTGCGCTCCGCCGCACCTCCTTGCGAACCTAGAGGGATGCCCGCAGTGAGTTCTCCCGCAGTCCAGTCCGCCCCCGCGCCCGCCGAGGGTCCCGGAATCGGTGAGCTGGCCGCCCGCCTGCCCGAACTGACCCTGCGCGACCAGGTGCGGATCGGACGCCGGCTGGAGGGGGCGCGCCGGGTCCGCAAGCCGGAGGCCCGGCAGAAGATCGCCGCCGAGATCGCCGCCGACATCGACCGTGCGGAGCTGCTGGTCGAGCAGCGCCGGGGCGCCGTCCCGCCGATCACGTACCCGGCCGAGCTCCCGGTCAGCCAGAAGAAGGACGAGATCCTGGCGGCGATCCGGGACCACCAGGTGGTGATCGTCGCGGGCGAGACCGGCTCCGGGAAGACGACCCAGATCCCGAAGATCTGTCTGGAGCTCGGCCGCGGCGTGCGCGGTCTGGTCGGCCACACCCAGCCGCGCCGGATCGCCGCCCGCACGGTGGCCGAGCGGGTCGCGGAGGAGCTGGACAGCCCGCTGGGCGAGGCGGTCGGCTGGAAGGTCCGGTTCACCGACCAGGTCGGCCAGGACACCCTGGTCAAGCTGATGACGGACGGCATCCTGCTCGCGGAGATCCAGACCGACCGCGAACTGCTCCAGTACGACACCCTGATCATCGACGAGGCGCACGAGCGCAGCCTCAACATCGACTTCATCCTCGGCTACGTCAAGCAGCTGCTCCCCCGCCGGCCCGACCTCAAGGTCGTGATCACCTCGGCGACCATCGACCCGGAGCGCTTCGCCCGGCACTTCGGCGACGCCCCGATCGTCGAGGTCTCCGGCCGGACGTACCCGGTGGAGGTCCGCTACCGCCCCGTCGTCGACGACGACGCCGAGGACGACGGCGACGAGGTCGACCGCGACCGGGACCAGGTCCAGGCGATCTGCGAGGCCGCCCAGGAGCTGCAGGCCGAGGGCCCCGGCGACATCCTGGTCTTCCTCTCCGGTGAGCGCGAGATCCGCGACACCGCCGACGCCCTCAACCGGTTGAAGCTGAGGAACACCGAGGTCCTGCCGCTGTACGCCCGGCTCAGCTCGGCCGAGCAGCACCGGGTCTTCCAGCGCTCCGGCAGCCGCCGGATCGTCCTGGCCACCAACGTGGCCGAGACCTCGCTCACCGTCCCCGGCATCAAGTACGTGATCGACCCGGGTACCGCCCGGATCTCCCGCTACAGCCACCGCACCAAGGTGCAGCGGCTGCCGATCGAGGCGGTCAGCCAGGCCAGCGCCAACCAGCGCAAGGGCCGCTGCGGCCGCACCTCGGACGGCATCTGCATCCGGCTGTACTCGGAGGAGGACTTCCTCTCCCGCCCCGAGTTCACCGACGCCGAGATCCTGCGCACCAACCTGGCCTCGGTGATCCTGCAGATGACCGCGGCCGGCCTCGGCGACATCGCCGCCTTCCCGTTCCTGGACCCGCCGGACTCGCGCAACATCAAGGACGGCGTGCACCTGCTGCAGGAGCTGGGCGCGCTGGACCCGGACGAGAAGGACCCGCGCAAGCGCCTCACCCAGCTCGGCCGCAAGCTCGCCCAGCTCCCGGTGGACCCGCGGATGGCCCGGATGGTGCTGGAGGCGGACCGCAACGGCTGCGTCCGCGACGTCATGGTGATCGCCGCCGCGCTCTCCATCCAGGACCCGCGCGAGCGCCCCGCCGAGAAGCGCCAGGCCGCCGACGACCGGCACCGCCGGTTCACCTCGGAGACCTCGGACTTCCTCTCCTACCTGGCGATGTGGCGTTACGTCCGGGAGCAGCAGAGGGAGCTCTCCTCCTCGGCCTTCCGCCGGATGTGCAAGACCGAGTTCCTCAACTACCTGCGGATACGGGAGTGGCAGGACATCTACACCCAGCTGCGCACCGTGGCGAAGCAGTTGGGCGTGGCGATCGAGGAGCCCCACGCCGACGCCGAGCCGGACGCCGACCGGATCCACCAGTCCCTGCTGGCCGGCCTGCTCTCCCACATCGGCCTGTTCGACCCGGAGAAGCGCGAGTACGGCGGTGCCCGCGGCGCCCGCTTCGCGGTCTTCCCGGGCTCCGGCCTGTTCAAGAAGCCGCCGCGCTGGGTGATGTCGGCCGAGCTGGTGGAGACCTCCCGGCTCTGGGCCCGGATCAACGCCAAGATCGAGCCGGAGTGGGTCGAGCCGCTGGCCGGCCACCTGATCAAGCGCAGCTACAGCGAGCCGCACTGGGAGAAGAAGGCCGGCGCGGTGCTGGCGTACGAGAAGGTCACCCTCTACGGGATGCCGGTCGTCGCGCAGCGCAAGGTCAACTACGGGAAGATCGACCAGGAGCTCTGCCGCGAGCTGTTCATCCGCAACGCGCTGGTCGAGGGCGACTGGGAGACCCACCACCGGTTCTTCGCGGAGAACCGCAAGCTGCTCGGCGAGGTCGAGGAGCTGGAGAACCGGGCCCGCCGCCGGGACATCCTGGTGGACGACCAGACCCTGTTCGAGTTCTACGACGCCCGGCTGCCCGACGAGATCGTCTCCACCCGGCACTTCGACGCCTGGTGGAAGCAGGCCCGGCACGAGCAGCCGGACCTGCTGAACTTCGAGAAGTCGATGCTGATCAACGACGCCGCCGACGGCGTCACCGAGGCCGACTACCCGGACCACTGGCAGCAGGGCAAGCTGCGCTTCAAGCTGACCTACCAGTTCGAGCCGGGCAGCGACGCGGACGGCGTGACCGTGCACATCCCGCTGCCGGTACTCAACCAGGTCACCGCGGAGGGCTTCGACTGGCAGATCCCCGGCCTGCGGGAGGAGCTGGTCACCGCGTACATCAAGTCGCTGCCGAAGGCGGTCCGGCGCAACTTCGTCCCGGCTCCGGACTTCGCCAAGGCGGCGCTGCGCGCGGTGAAGGACCGGCAGGAGCCGCTGCTCCCGGCCCTGGAGCACGCCCTGAAGCGGCTGACGGCCGTCACCGTGCCGCCGGAGGCCTGGGACGACGAGCGGGTGCCGGACCACCTCAAGGTGACCTTCCGGGTGGTGGACGGGCGCCGCAAGCTCGCCGAGTCCAAGGACCTGGAGGAGCTGCGGCTGAGGCTCAAGCCGAAGCTCAAGGAGACGCTGTCCTCGGCCGCGTCCGGCCAGGGCATCGAGCAGGGCGGGCTGACGGCCTGGCCGGAGTCCCTGCCGGTGCTGCAGCGCACCTTCGAGCAGCGTTCGCGCGGGCACTCGCTGCGCGCCTACCCGGCGCTGGTGGACGAGGGCGGCACGGTCGGCGTCAAGCTGTTCGACACCCCGGAGGCCCAGGCGCAGGCGATGTGGGAGGGCACCCGGCGGCTGCTGATGCTGACCACCACCTCCCCGGCCAAGTCGATCCAGGGCCGGCTGGGCAACCAGGCGAAGCTGGCGCTCTCGCACAGCCCGCACGGCTCGATCGCCGCCCTCTTCGAGGACGTCGTGTCCGCCGCGACGGACCGGCTGATGGCGCTGGCCGGCGGTCCGGCCTGGGACGGGGCGGCCTTCGGGACGCTGCACGACAAGGTGCGCGCGGACCTGTACGACCTGTCCGCGGACACCACGCTGAAGACGGCCACCGCGCTGATCGCCTTCCACAAGGCCTCGACCCGGCTGAAGTCGGTGAGCAGCCCGGTGCTGCTGAACGCGGTGAACGACGTCCGGCTGCACCTGGCCTCGCTGGTGCACCCGGGCTTCGTGACGGCCACCGGCTGGCAGCGGCTGCCGGACCTCAAGCGCTACCTGCTGGCGGTGGACCGCCGTCTGGAGGCCCTGCCGAACCACCCGCAGCGGGACGCCCAGCAGCTGCTGAAGGTGCAGCAGGTCCAGCAGGAGTACGGGGAGCTGCTGGCGGCGGTGCCGGCCGGGCGGCAGCCGTCCGAGGAGGTGCGGGCGATCCGCTGGATGATCGAGGAGCTGCGGGTCAGCTTCTTCGCCCAGTCGCTGGGCACGCCGAGCCCGGTCTCGGAGAAGCGGATCATGAAGGCGATGGAGGCGGCGCGCGCGGCCCTCTGAGCCGGGCGGCCCCTCCGGCCCGGGGTGCCGCCGGTCCGGGGGCGCCGTGAGCTGCGGGTGCCGTGAGCTGCGGGTGGGCCTTCAGGAGCCAGTTCGACCTGGGGGCCCACCATGGGCTACAGTCTGTCTTGTTCGCAGCGCGGCAAGCGAGTGAACGAGATCAGAACAATCTGGTCCCGTGGAGCAGTTGGTTAGCTCGCCACCCTGTCAAGGTGGAGGTCGCGGGTTCAAGTCCCGTCGGGATCGCCGCAGTGCGAGAGGCCCCGAACCGGCAGGTTCCGGGCCACGCGCGTTTTGTAGTACGTCCCCCAAACCCGA
>NZ_JBHWCL010000027.1:39315-71903 GCF_042735125.1 Kitasatospora sp. NPDC059599
CCTTTTCTTGGGGGTGGTGGGGGTTTCACGTCGCGGGGGCAGCGCCGCCGGGCGGGCGGCCGGCACCCGACGGGTCCCGCGCCTCTCGCTTTTTGTCGTCCGTCCCCCTACCCGGACCGGGTCCGGACCACAAGTGACGGACCGTGTGACGGTCGTCACCCACATCCCCCGGAGGTCGACCCCGGGACGGGTCTACGCGAACGCCACTAATTTAATATGTAAAATTGTACGGCTATTCACTGTAAATCCCCCCCACCCCACACGCATCAAATCGTTATCCGGAGTTCAGCATTCCGACCGGCCGGCCGGTACCGGGAGCCCGGAAGCGGAGACGACAAAGGGGCCGCTTACCGGACCCGGCGGAGTCCGGTAAGCGGCCCCTTTGAAAGAGCCTTTGGCCTATCAGGCCTCAGTGCGCTGAGCCGGAATCCCGGCCAGCAGAGCGCGCACCTCCGCCTCACGGTAACGGCGGTGACCGCCGAGCGTGCGAATGGACGTCAGCTTGCCGGCCTTGGCCCAGCGGGTGACCGTCTTCGGGTCCACGCGGAACATGGTGGCAACCTCTGCCGGCGTCAGCAGCGGCTCAGCATCAGGGGTACGAGCGGTCATGAGCGGCCTCCTCGGGAGAACCGAACCAGGGCGGTTCTATCCTTCAAATTCTGCACCTTGGCCCGCGATGCCCGAAATGGCATAGACGGGCCGAGTCGGTTATAGGACGAACGGCTTGTCCTGGTGTCTACAACTACACCATCCGTCCAGCCCTATCGACCAAACCGCCAAAATTGACCCCTCACGGGTTCAAGGCTGACGGATGGCGATGGACCACCCCATAACGGACAGTCACGCGTTGATGACGTCCGGTTACGAAGGGACCAGACCCTCCGTTTCCCCGCAAAGCACGCATCGACTCCAGAACCACCCAAAAGTGGGCACGCTCACGTGAAGTTGGGCTGGTTGTCCCATTTTTGCACATAGGGGTAAGTTCGCGTCAACGGTGAGTAGTGTCACGTTCGACAGCTATTGACCCGAACCAGGACCTTGGTCATCAGCTGCGCGGTCCCAAGGCCTCTGACAGTCATACACGGGCGGTCGGACGTCAGTTCGCGTACCGCAGCGCCAGCACCCGGCGCCACCGCGCCGTCAGTTCCCCGTACACCCGCAGCGCCTCCGCGGCGTCCCCCGCCCGCAGCGCCCGCAGCCCCTCCTCCAGCTCCCCCGCCGAACGGTCCGCCAGCAGCCGTTCCGGCCCCAGCAGATGCACCAGGCCCCCGTAGTCCAGTTCCACCAGCGAACGCGGGTGGAACTCCTCCAGCCAGCGTCCGATCCGCTCCGCCCCCCGGACCAGGTCCCCGTCCGGCACCGCCTCGCGCAGCGCCCGGTAGGCCCGCGCCACCCGCCGGCGCGCCTGCGCCATCGGCACCAGGTAGAACAGCGCCGCCGGCCGGCCGTCCCCCTCCCCTCCTCCGGACGCTCCCGCGCCCGGCTCCGGCGACCCGCCGGGCACGAAGCAGCGGTCCTCGTCCCCGAACGGCAGGAACCAGCGCACCGGGACCTCCCACCGGCTGGTGAGGATCCACGGCCGGGCGTCCGGGTGCTCGGCCCGCCAGCGCTCCAGGTCCGCCTCCGCGGCCTCCCGGGCCGCCGGCGGCAGCGCGGTGTCCAGCAGCACCACCGGCGCACCCGCCCGCAGCTCCTCCAGCGCCTGCCAGCTGCGCAGCCTGGTCGCCCACGGGCAGACGTACAGGACGCCGTCCACGACCCGCAGGTACGCCCGTCCGCTCTCCCGCTCGGGCAGCGCCCGGGGCGTCCGGGCGGCCAGCTCCGCGAGCGCCTCCCGCTGCTCCTCCAGGACCGCCGCCGCCACCGGCCGCGCCGCCTCCGCGGCGTCCGGACCGCGCTCCGCCGCGTAGGCCTGCCAGCGCGCCCGGTCGGGCTCCGGGTAGGCGGCCAGCGGCTCGTAGACCCGCAGGTGGGCGGCGTAGGGCGGCTGCACCGCAGTACGTACGACGGTCACGTCCTGCATGGTCGCACGCGCCGCGCGGGCCCGGGAGAGCGCGCCCCCGAACCGTTCGCGCCCGCACCGCGCACCCCCGTCCGTCTCACCCCTCGGACAACCGGCACAAGCTCGGACAAGAGGGCCGATCGGCGGCGCCCACCCGACTACGCTTCGCCCTAGGCGCCCGCACCACAGCAGCGGGCCTTCGATACTGGAGTCACCACAGTGACCGACGTACAGACCCCCGCCACGCACCCCGCACCCGGCGTGCTCAGCAGGATCTTCCGCACCGAGCAGGACGGCGCCCCCGGCGACGGCCACGAGCAGGTCGTCCTCTGCCACGACCGCAGCTCGGGCCTGAAGGCCATCATCGCCATCCACTCGACCGCCCTGGGCCCGGCCCTCGGCGGCACCCGCTTCTTCCCGTACGCCTCCGAGGAGGCGGCGCTGGAGGACGCGCTGAACCTCTCCCGCGGCATGTCCTACAAGAACGCGCTGGCCGGGCTCGACCTCGGCGGCGGCAAGGCCGTCATCATCGGCGACCCGAACAAGGACAAGAACGAGGCGATGCTCCGGGCCTACGGCCGCTTCGTCGAGTCCCTGCGCGGCCGCTACATCACCGCCTGCGACGTGGGCACCTACGTGCAGGACATGGACGTCATCGCGCGCGAGACCGACTTCGTGACCGGCCGCTCGCCCGAGCACGGCGGCGCCGGCGACTCGTCCATCCTGACCGCCTTCGGCGTCTTCCAGGGCATGCGCGCCTCCGCCCAGGCCCGCTGGGGCCAGCCGACGCTGCGCGGCAAGCGGGTCGGCGTCGCGGGCGTCGGCAAGGTCGGCCACTACCTGGTCGGCCACCTGGTCGCGGACGGCGCCACCGTCGTCGTCACCGACCCCTTCGAGGCCGCCGTCAACCGCGTGCGCGCCGCCCACCCCGAGGTCGAGGTCGTCGCCGACACCGCCGCCCTGCTCCAGGCCAAGCTGGACGTCTACGCCCCCTGCGCCCTCGGCGGCGCGCTGACCGACCCGGTCGTCGCGGCGCTGGGCGAGTTCGGCACCTCGATCGTCTGCGGCGCGGCCAACAACCAGCTGGCCCACCCGGGCGTCGAGAAGGACCTCGCCGACCGCGGCATCCTCTACGCCCCGGACTACCTGGTGAACTCCGGCGGCGTCATCCAGGTCGCCGACGAGATCGAGGGCTTCAACTTCGAGCGGGCCAAGAACAAGGCCACCAAGATCTTCGACACCACGCTGGAGATCTTCACCCGGGCCGCCACCGACGGCATCCCGCCGGCGGTCGCCGCCGACCGCCTGGCCGAGAAGCGGATGCGCGAGATCAGCGCGCTGCGCACGGTCCTGCTCCCGGGCGCCCGCCGCAGCTGATCCGGCTGCCGGACCGGACCCCGGACGCGCGGGGGGCTGCCACCGCGGCCCCCCGCGCATCACGATGTGGAACCGGATTCTCACTTCTCCGCCCGAACGGGTGATCCGAGGTCCCCCTAGGGGGGATAATCAGTCCTGGAACGACGGACCCCAGACACCTCCGGACAGCGCGAAAATCGCCGCAAAACCTCCCTTGACCTGGAAAGACCTGGTCTCGGGTGCAGTCGGTGCGCGCCACGTCACACCGACGACGTACCGTCCAGCGGCGGAAACAGGTACCGTTAATGCTCCAAGGGACGGCTTCTCCCATTCGGGCAGGCCGGTCCTGATCATGAACACGTGTCAGACTCGGGGCCGTGAGCCCCATCGTTGAGGGGGTCGACCCATGGGGCGCGGCCGGGCCAAGGCCAAGCAGACGAAGGTCGCCCGCGAGCTGAAGTACAACAGCGGCGGGTTCGACGCTAACCGTCTGTCCAACGAGCTGGGCGTATCGCCGTCCACCTCTCCGATCGAGCCGGAGCCGATCGAAGAGGAGGAGGACGACGACCCGTACGCGGAGTACGCCGCCCGCTACGCCGACCTCGACGACGAGGACGACAACGAGCCGGGCACCGGGGCCTCGCAGGCCTCCCGCCGCTCGTAACAGCAGCTCCACCGGACCGGTCCGGGCGCCCAGGGCGCCGGGCCGGTCTTCGGCGTTCCCGCGGACCGGGCGGCCGGGCGGGCCCCGCCGCTGGCCGCAGGGGTGCGGGCCGCCGGAGGCGGGCGGGCGGACGACGGCACAGGGCCCCGCCGGCAGTGCCGACGGGGCCCTGTGGTCTCCCGGTCCGGATCAGACCGTCCGGAAGCCCTCGTAGGCGTTGTAGAGGGCCGCGCCGCCCTCATGCTCGTCGGTGCGCTCGACGATGTCGCCGAGCAGCCAGGCCTCGACGCCGCGGTCCTCCAGGATCGACAGCACGGCGTCCACCGAGTGCGGCGGGACGACCGCGACCATGCCGACGCCCATGTTGAGCGTCTTCTCGATCTCCAGGGTGGCCACGTTGCCGACCTCGGCGACGGTCCGGAAGACCGGCAGCGGGGTCCAGGTGCCGCGGTCCAGGCGGGCGTGCAGGCCGTCCGGGACGACCCGGGCCAGGTTGGCCGCCAGGCCGCCGCCGGTGACGTGCGAGAAGGCGTGGACCTCGGTCGCGCGGGTGAGCGCCAGGCAGTCCAGCGAGTAGATCCGGGTCGGCTCCAGCAGTTCCTCGCCGAGGGTGCGGCCGAACTCCTCGACCTTGCGGTCGAGCTTCCAGCCGGCCTCGTTCAGCAGCACGTGGCGGACCAGCGAGTAGCCGTTGGAGTGCAGGCCGGAGGCGGCCATCGCGATCACCACGTCGCCGGCCCGGACCCGGTCCGCACCGAGCAGCGCGTCGGCCTCGACCACACCGGTGCCGGCGCCCGCCACGTCGTACTCGTCCGGGCCCAGCAGGCCCGGGTGCTCGGCGGTCTCGCCGCCGACCAGGGCGCAGCCGGCGAGCGCGCAGCCCTCGGCGATGCCCTTGACGATCGCGGCGACCCGCTCCGGGACGACCTTGCCGACGCAGATGTAGTCGGTCATGAACAGCGGCTCGGCGCCGCACACCACGAGGTCGTCGACGACCATGCCGACCAGGTCGTGGCCGATGGTGTCGTGCTTGTCCATGGCGGCCGCGATGGCCACCTTGGTCCCCACGCCGTCGGTGGCCGAGGCCAGCAGCGGCCGCTCGTAGTTCTTGAAGGCGGACGCGTCGAAGAGGCCGGCGAAGCCGCCGAGACCGCCGACCACCTCGGGGCGGTTGGCCTTCTTCACCCACTGCTTCATGAGCTCGACGGCGCGGTCGCCCGCCTCGATGTCGACACCGGCGGCGGCGTAGGTGGCGCCGTTCTGGTTGGAGGTCACTGCGTGCGGCCCTTTCGGGTCAGGTGGGGTGGTTCGGATCGGCTGGGTCGGGCTGCGGGGGGTGGAACGGCGGTGGGGTCCCGGTTCGCGGGACCCCACCGTGGGAGCGCTACGGGCGGCGCAGCGCGTCGGCCGCGCCCGCCCCGCCGAGCAGCGACTGGACGCCGTCCGGGTCGCTGCCGCTGGTCGGCTTGCCGCGGACGGCCGGCTGCTGCCGGCCGCCCTTGATCTCGGCCTCCAGCAGCAGCTTGCCGAGCAGCGCCGGGTCCGGCAGCTCCATCGGGTACTCGCCGTCGAAGCAGGCCCGGCAGAGCTTGTCCTTGGGCTGCGTGGTGGCCTCGATCATGCCGTCGATCGAGATGTAGGAGAGCGAGTCGGCACCGAGGGTGCGGCCGATCTCCTCGATGGTCATGCCGTTGGCGATCAGCTCCGCGCGGGTGGCGAAGTCGATCCCGAAGAAGCAGGGCCACTTCACCGGCGGGGAGGAGATCCGGATGTGCACCTCGGCGGCTCCGGCCTCGCGCAGCATCTTCACCAGCGCGCGCTGGGTGTTGCCGCGCACGATCGAGTCGTCCACGACCACCAGGCGCTTGCCGGCGATGACCTCGCGCAGCGGGTTGAGCTTGAGCCGGATGCCGAGCTGGCGGATGGTCTGGCTGGGCTGGATGAAGGTGCGGCCCACGTAGGCGTTCTTCACCAGGCCGGAGCCGTAGGGGATGCCGCTGGCCTCGGCGTACCCGATCGCGGCGGGGGTGCCGGACTCGGGCGTCGCTATCACCAGGTCGGCCTCGACCGGGGCCTCCTTCGCCAGGCGGCGGCCCATCTCCACGCGGGAGAGGTGGACGTTGCGACCGGCGATGCTGGTGTCGGGGCGGGCCAGGTAGACGTATTCGAACACGCAGCCCTTGGGCTTCGCCTCGGCGAAGCGGGAGCTGCGCATGCCGTTCTCGTCGATGGCGATGAGCTCGCCGGGCTCGACCTCGCGGATGAAGGAGGCGCCGCAGATGTCGAGCGCCGCCGTCTCGGAGGCGACCACCCAGCCGCGCTCCAGCCGGCCGAGGACCAGCGGGCGGATGCCCTGCGGGTCGCGGGCGGCGTAGAGGGTGTGCTCGTCCATGAAGACGAGCGAGAACGCGCCCTTGACCTTGGGCAGGACGACCTTGGCCGTCTCCTCGATGGAGAGGTCCGGGTGGCCGGCGAGCAGCGCCGTCACCAGGTCGGTGTCGTTGGTCGCGGCGGTCCGGCCGGAGCGCGAGACGTGCTCCTCGCCGGGCAGTTCGGCGACCATGGCCGCCAGTTCGGCGGTGTTCACCAGGTTTCCGTTGTGCCCGAGGGCCAGCGAACCGTGCACGGTCGCCCGGAAAGTCGGCTGGGCGTTCTCCCATACCGAGGAACCGGTGGTCGAGTAGCGGGCGTGTCCGACGGCGATATGCCCGTGCAACGACCCCAGGGAGGCCTCGTCGAAGACCTGGGAGACGAGTCCCATGTCCTTGAAGACGAGAATCTGGGAGCCGTTGCTCACTGCGATGCCCGCGGATTCCTGACCGCGGTGCTGCAGGGCGTAAAGGCCGAAGAACGTGAGCTTGGCGACCTCCTCGCCGGGAGCCCAGACACCGAAGACGCCGCAAGCGTCCTGGGGGCCTTTCTCACCGGGAAGAAGATCGTGGTTGAGTCTTCCGTCACCACGTGGCACGCCTTCGAGTCTAGGGCAGTTGGCACGGGCTTCCGGAACCCGGGATGCCGGGATTGTCGGACAGCCGGTGAGTAACGCGCGTAGACAAAACCCCTTACGGGCTGGGGATTTCGGCTCGCCGGAATTCCGCCGGGCGGCGGTTGGCCTTGTGGTTCGCGCCTGTTGGGGAGTTCCGTGTGCGGAACGGAGCGGGTCGGGGCGCGGCCGAACGTGAGCCTGCTCACCCGGCGTTCACTCCGGCTTCACGCGGCCGGCAGCAGCAGGCCCCAGGAGCCCGGGTGCACCGTCCAGGTCCGGGCGCGGACCGGACCGACCGGGTGGCCGTCCGCCTCGTAGCCGAAGCCGCGGCCGACCACCGAGACGCTCGCCGCCCGGGCCCGCACCAGGGCGCCGGAGGCCCGGACGACGATCTCCATCTCGCCCGTCCCGTCCGAGGCGCCGGACGGCAGGGTGACCTGGACCAGCCGGACCGGCCGGTGGACGTCCGCGAGCAGCCGGCCGTCGGCCTCGACCCGGACCCGGGGGCTGTGGTCGGCCCCGTCCGGAGTGAGTGCGTTCGCCTGCTCGGCCGCAGCCAGTTTCGCCCATAGCGAACGCCAGCCACTCGTACGGCCCACGGTCCGGCGCCCGCCCCCGCCGGTGATCCGCACCCCGCCCAGCGCCACCCCGCCGCCGTCGTCCACCAACAGGTCCAGCCGGCGCGGCGCGCCCGACAGCACCGCCCGCGCGGCCCGGACCGGCTCGCCCGGCACGCCGAGTGCACGGGCCGCCGCCAGCTCCTCCGCACGGCCGACCGGAACCATCCCCACCGGTTCCGTGCCCAGCTCACGCTGCCGGTGCAGTGCCTGCAGCACCCGCTGCAGGGCGAGGTCGGAACCGATCACCACCGGTCGCCGCCGACCCCGGTGCGAAAGCACCCGGTCGAGTTCGGAAGGGCTCTCCGGATAGACCACCTTCACGTCCGCGCCCCCGCAGAGCACGTCCTTCGCGATCCGCACCGACTCGCCGTCGGTCTGCCGGGCCACCGGGTCGAGGAGCAGCAGGAGCGGCTCGGGGCCGCCGGTTGCAGGCGTGGACAGGGACGACACGACCGGTCCTTCCTCAGGTAATCTCTCGGTGCAAGAGCCCCTTGCGCCATTGCGCCAGGGGCTTCGTCTATCTCGGGGCAGACTGCGGCCTACGCAGGATGCCCCAACCGGAAGGGGTGTACGCCTGTGCCGGCACTCGTGCTCGTTGGCGCTCAGTGGGGGGACGAGGGCAAGGGGAAGGCCACCGACCTCCTCGGCGGCTCCGTCGACTACGTCGTCCGCTACCAGGGCGGCAACAACGCCGGTCACACGGTGGTCATCGGCGACCAGAAGTACGCCCTGCACCTGCTCCCCTCCGGCATCCTCAGCCCGAACGTCACGCCGGTGATCGGCAACGGCGTCGTGATCGACCCGGCCGTGCTGCTCTCCGAGCTGGCCGGCCTGAACGAGCGCGGCATCGACACCTCCAAGCTGCTGGTCTCGGGCAACGCCCACCTGATCACGCCGTACCACCGCACCCTGGACAAGGTCACCGAGCGCTTCCTCGGCAAGCGCCGGATCGGCACCACCGGCCGCGGCATCGGCCCGACCTACGCGGACAAGATCAACCGCGTCGGCATCCGGGTCCAGGACCTGTTCGACGAGTCGATCCTGCGCCAGAAGATCGAGGCGGCGCTGCACGACAAGAACCAGGTCCTGGTCAAGCTGTACAACCGCCGCACCATCCCGGCCGACCTGGTGGTCGAGGAGTACCTGGGCTACGCGGAGAAGATCAAGCCCTTCCTCGCCGACACCACCCTCGTCCTGGACGAGGCGCTGAAGGCGGACAAGGTCGTCCTGCTGGAGGGCGGCCAGGGCACCCTGCTCGACGTCGACCACGGCACGTACCCCTTCGTGACCTCGTCGAACCCGACCGCGGGCGGCGCCTGCACCGGCGCCGGCATCGGCCCCACCAAGATCGACCGGGTCATCGGCATCCTCAAGGCCTACACCACCCGTGTCGGCTCCGGCCCGTTCCCGACCGAGCTGCTCGACGCGGACGGCGAGGCGCTGCGCCGGATCGGCGGCGAGCGCGGTGTCACCACCGGCCGTGACCGCCGCTGCGGCTGGTTCGACGCCGTCATCGCGCGCTACGCGACCCGGGTCAACGGCCTCACCGACTTCTTCCTCACCAAGCTGGACGTGCTGACCGGCTGGGAGCAGATCCCGGTCTGCGTCGCGTACGAGATCGACGGCAAGCGGGTCGAGGAACTCCCCTACAACCAGTCGGACTTCCACCACGCCAAGCCGATCTACGAGACGCTGCCGGGCTGGACCGAGGACATCAGCAAGGCCAAGTCCTTCGCCGACCTGCCGAAGAACGCCCAGGCGTACGTGAAGGCGCTGGAGGAGATGTCGGGCGCGCCGATCTCGGCCATCGGCGTCGGCCCGGGCCGCGACGAGACGATCCAGATCAACTCGTTCATCTGAGCCCGACCGGCCGGAGGCCGGGCACGTCGAAGGCCCCGTGGGACCCGTCCCGCGGGGCCTTCTCGCTGCCCGGGATCCACAGTTTGAACTAGTGCAAATACCTATTGCATCTAGTGCAGAGCGCCGCTACGTTCGGAGCATGACCGCGAAGCTGCCCACGCCCGTCACCCTCACCGGCCGCCACATCCGCCTGGAGCCGCTGGAACGCCGCCACCTCGCCGGCCTCTGGGACTCCATCGGCCACGACCCCGAGGTCTGGCGCTGGGTCCCCGTCCGCGTGCCCGCCACCGAGGAGGACCTGGGCGCGCTGCTCGACGTCCGCCTCGCCGAGGCCGCGGGCGGGGAGTCGGTGTACTTCGCCGCCGTCGACCTCGCGAGCGGCACGGCGGTCGGCGTCACCGGCTACCACGACTTCAGCGCCGAGAACGAGTACCTGGAGATCGGCGGCACCTGGTACGCCCGCTCGGTGTGGCGCACGGCCGTCAACACCGAGGCCAAGCTGCTGCTGCTCACCCACGCCTTCGAGGAACTGGGCATGGGCCGCGTCTTCTGGAAGACCGACGCCCTCAACGAGCGTTCGCGCACCGCGATCCGGCGCCTCGGCGCGCAGTTCGAGGGTGTCCACCGCCGCGACCGGCTCCGCCCCGACGGCACCTGGCGGGACAGCGCCTACTTCGCGATGCTCGCCGACGAGTGGCCGGCCGCCAAGTCCCGCCTGGCGGAGCGGCTGGCGCGGGGCTGACACGGGGCTGACGCGCGCTCAGCCGACGGGCAGGGCGGACACCGTGTCCCTGATCCAGGCGAACACCAGCTTGCCGTCGGTGCTCAGCCGGCAGCCGAGGGCCTCGCCTCCGGGCTGGTACGCCGGGTCGGTGAAGGTCCACCTGAGGCGTCCGGTGGCCGCGTCGAGGGCGTGGACGCAGGGCACCGCGTGCGGCTCCCGCGGGACCTCGCCGGGGACGAAGACGGTGCCGCCGGCCCGCACCGGCGGCTGCGAGACGGACGGGTCGCCGGGCAGCGGGCAGGTCCAGCGGACCTTCCCGGTCTCCGCGTCGACGGCGGAGAACGAGCGGGCGCCGAGGCTCAGGTACAGCGAGCCGTCGGCCACCGCGAAGTCGCCGATCCGCCCGGCCCGCGGGTCGAGGCGCCACACCTGCCGGCCGTCCCCCAGCCCGACCGCCTGCAGGCCCGTGCCGTCCACCGCGCAGTAGGCCCGCCGGTCGTCGCACCGGACCGGCCGGGGCGTCGAACTCCCCGTCCCCGCCCGCCACATCCGCCCGCCCGAACCGTCGGCGCGACGGGCGACCACGTCGTTCCCGTTGTCGAGGTGCAGCAGGACGCCGCCGCCGACCGCCCCGGGCGAGTCCAGGTCGGAGGAGTCCGGGTCCTCCTGGAACCACTCCCGGCCGGACAGGTCCCGGTCCGTGCACAGGATCCCGACGACGGTGGCGCCCTCGCCGTCGACCGGTGCGACGGAGACCTTGAGGTAGAGCCTCCGGTCGGTCGCCGCCAGCAGCGACTCGAACGCGACCCTCCTGCCGGCCCCCATCAGGTCGGCCGCGGCGTCGCTCGCCGAACCGTCCGCGAGCGCCAACCGGCGCAGCGTGCCGGACAGTTCGTAGAGGTCACTGCCGCCCACCAGGTACGACGTGTTCCCGGCGCCCTTGTTCTCCCAGCGGCCCTCGCCGGTGGCGGCGTCCACCGCGAGCAGGGTGTCCGCGTGGAGCAGCACCAGGTCGTCGACCACCAGACCCGGGCGCGGGCCCGCGTCGGTGCCCTCGGTGGCGACGGTCCACACCGGCTCGGGCGGGGCCCCCGTCCCGCCGCGCGGGGAGTCCGGGCGGGTCAGGGCCCAGGTCGCGGCGCCGGCCGCGGCGGTGACGGCCAGGGCGCCGCCGGACAGCAGCAGCCGGCGCCGGGAGAGCGCGCCCGGACGGGAGCCGGCCCCCTCCTGCGGCACCGGCGCCACCGGCCGCACCGAGGGGTCCGAGGGGTCCGTCACGTCCACCCGGGTGCGGTTGCGCGCGATCGTCGGGGCCTCGGACGGCCCCCCGCCGACACGGAGCGGCGCCTCCAGGTTCATCACCGTCGCCGCGTGGCGGGCCAGCCCGGCCGCCACCGGGGCGGGGAGCCACTCTCCGTCGGCGGCCCCGACGGAGAGCAGGGCCCGCAGGTCCGCCGGGAGCGGGCGCCGCGCCGGATCCTTGCGCAGGCACTGCTCGACGACCTCGCGCAGCGCGGGCGGCACGTCGGCCAGGTCGGGCTCCTCGTGCACCACCTTGTAGACCTGGGCGGCGACACCCGCGGCGCTCTCGAAGGGTCCGTGCCCGGTCACCGCGAAGACCAGGACCGAGGCGAGCGAGAAGACGTCGCCGGGGGCACCGGTCGGCAGCCCGCCGGCCTGCTCGGGGGACATGAAGCCGGGGGAGCCGATCAGCCCACCGGTCCTGGTCAGGTCGTCGTCGTCGAGCGCCCGGGCGATGCCGAAGTCGATCACCCGCGGGCCGTCGGCGGTGAGCAGGACGTTGGACGGCTTGAGGTCGCGGTGCACCAGGCCGGCGCCGTGGATCGCCTCCAGCGCCTCGGCCAGCCGGGCGCCGAGCGCACGCGCCGAGGGCTCCGGCAGCGGGCCGTGCTCGTGGACGGTCCGGGACAGCGGCGGGCCGGGCACGTACGCGGTGGCGAGCCAGGGGGCGGGGCCGTCCGGGTCGGCGTCGACCACCGGCGCGGTGTGCACGGCGTCCACCGCTCGCGCGGCCGCCACCTCGCGACGGAACCGGCTCCGGAACACCGTGTCCCGGGCGAGTTCGGAGCGGACCACCTTGACCGCGACGGTGCGTCCGCCGGCCGAGCGGGCGAGGTACACCTCCCCCATGCCGCCCTCCCCGAGCCGGGCGAAGAGCCGGTACGGGCCGACGGCCTCCGGGTCGGTGTCGTGCAGTGGCTCCATCGCGTCCCCCCGGCGAGCGTCCACCGGCGGAGGCGCCGGCGTCGCCGGTGATCGTACGGGAGCACACGGCCGTCCGACGGGGTGGGTGTCACCGCCCCCGCCGGCCACCGCCGGCCCGGGAACGGGCCGTCATTTCCGCTCGCCGCCCGCGGAATGGCCCGCCGCGATCCCCCGCTTCGCCGGGCGGGGTTGGCGGGGCTGGAGGGTCACCAGCCAAACCAGCCAGCCGACGAACAGGACGGCCAGGAGGAGTACGGACAATGCGGCGACGAGAAGCCCATTCACCGGGACGCGGAAATGCGGCGGGAAGGACGGGGACGGTGGGGAGGACGGAGAGGCGAGGGAAGGGGCATGGCTGTCTCCGGTCGGTGATGTCGGGCGCCGTGACCATGCATCTGGTGTGTATTTACGGCTGATTGAGGACTGTTTAGGCGGCAACAAGTCAGCGAGTGACACGGACGACCATAGGGTCAGGGTGCCAGAGTTGCTACCGAGCGGGAGAACGTTCACTCCATCGTGGGGTATCCCCCATTTTGGTAGCTAGGGCCCTGTATGCACGGCACACTTCACCGGAAGCATCGACCGCAGCCGCGATCCGGAGAAGAGAGTCATGCCACCCCGCTTGTCGCCGACCGTGCGCCAGCAGCGCCTCGGAATCGAGTTGCGCAGGATGCGCGAACGCGTGGGCGTGACGCCCAAGACCCTGGCCGTCACCATCGGCACCGACCTGCCCAAGATCTCCCAGATGGAGAACGGGAAGTCGGGCATCAGCGCGGACCGACTGCGGACCTGGGCGCGCAGCTGCGGCTGCGAGGACGGCCCGTACCTCGACGCGCTGCTCGCCATGACGCAGGACCGGCGCAAGTACTGGTGGGACAGCTACCGGGGCCGGCTGCCGAACGCGATCATCGACATCGCGGAGATGGAACACCACGCGGCGTCCCTGTCCATCCTGAACAGCACCTTCATCCCCGGCCTGTTGCAGACCCCGGAGTACGCCGCCGCGGTGTTCGAGCGCCTCCCCCCGCAGTACCGGCAGGAGGCCGAGGTCCGGAAGGCATTCCGGATTCGGCGCCAGCAGATCTTCGTCGACCACCCGAAGCCGTACAGCGCATTCCTGCACGAGTCCGCGCTGCGCATGCAGTTCGGCGGTCCGGAAGTGCTCCGCGAGCAGTTGCGGAGCCTGGTGGAGAATTCCGAACGGCCCGGGGTGGAGATCCGGGTGATCCCGTTCAGCGTGCCCACCTACACGGGGTCCGGGGAGAGCCTCTACCTCGCCCGCGGGCCGGTCCCGGAGCTCGACACCGTCCAGATCGACCTCTCCCACGGTCCGAAGTTCGTGCACTCCGAAGCGGAATTGGACTCCTACCGACGGATCAAGGAGAAGACCGCGGCGATCGCGCTCGGGCCGGACGAGTCCCGGGACTTCATCCGGACCTTACTGAAAGACTTCTCATGAGCATCTGGCGCAAGGCCTCGGCCAGCGGAGAGAGCACCGACTGCGTCGAGGTCAGGGCGGCGGGCGGGCTGGTGGAGATCCGCGAGTCGGACCGCCCCGAGGTGATCGTGCAGACCACGCCGCGCAAGTGGGCCGCCTTCGTCCGGGGAGTGAAGGCCGGGGAGTTCGACCGCTACGGCGACCTCACCCGGCCCTGACGACAGCCGTCCGGACCGGCGGCGGCGGTAGGCTTGGCAGCCCACAGTGGACCCCTGCGCCTGGCACAGCACTCCGGGTGGGGTGCGCGTGCGGGAGAAATCGGAGCACCCGAGGATGGCTCGGCACCTGATCACCAGCGCCCTCCCCTACATCAACGGGATCAAGCACCTGGGCAACATGGTCGGGTCCATGCTCCCGGCGGACGTCTACTCCCGCTACCTGCGGCAGCGCGGCCACGAGGTGCTGTACATCTGCGCCACCGACGAGCACGGCACCCCCGCCGAACTGGCCGCCCAGGAGGCCGGACTGCCCGTCGCCGAGTTCTGCGCCCGGGCGCACGACGCCCAGAAGGCGGTGTACGACGGCTTCGGGCTCTCCTTCGACCACTTCGGCCGCAGCTCCTCGCCGCAGAACCGGGAGATCACCCAGGAGATCGCCCGCGAACTGCAGCGCAACGGCTTCATCGAGGAGCGCGCCATCCGCCAGGTGTACTCCAACGCCGACGGACGCTTCCTGCCCGACCGCTACATCGTCGGCACCTGCCCGCACTGCGGCTACGACAAGGCCCGCGGCGACCAGTGCGAGAACTGCACCCGGGTGCTCGACCCCACCGACCTGCTGGAGCCGCGCTCGGCGATCAGCGGCAGCTCCGACCTGGAGGTCCGCGAGACCAGGCACCTGTTCCTGCTCCAGTCCGAGCTGACCGAGGAGGTCGAGGACTGGATCGCCGCGCACGCCGACTCGTGGCCGGTGCTGGCCTCCTCGATCGCCCGCAAGTGGCTGACCGAGGGCCTGCAGGACCGCGCGATCACCCGCGACCTGGAGTGGGGCGTCCCGGTGCCGGCCGACGTCTGGCCCGAACTGGCCGCCGAGGGCAAGGTGTTCTACGTCTGGTTCGACGCCCCGATCGAGTACATCGGCGCCACCAAGGAGTGGGCGGACGCGGCCCCGGCCGGACAGCTGCGGGACTGGAAGTCCTGGTGGTACGAGGCCGACGGGACCGTCCGCTACACCGAGTTCATGGCCAAGGACAACGTCCCGTTCCACACCGTGATGTTCCCGGCGACGATCCTCGGCTCGCGCCGACCCTGGAAGAAGGTCGACTACGTCAAGGCCTTCAACTGGCTGACGTACTACGGCGGGAAATTCTCCACCAGCCAGAAGCGCGGCATCTTCACCGACGTCGCCCTGGACCTGCTGCCGGCCGACTACTGGCGCTACTTCCTGATGGCGCACGCGCCCGAGTCGGACGACTCCAGCTTCACCTGGGACCTCTTCGCCTCGGTCGTCAACAAGGACCTCGCCGACACCCTCGGCAACTTCGTCAACCGGGTGCTGTCCTTCAGCCGCAAGCGCTTCGGCGACGACGTCCCCGGCGGCCACCCGGCGGGCGAGGCCGAACAGCGCCTCGGCGAGCAGGTCGCCGGGTTGCTCGCCGAGTACGAGGCCCAGCTGGAAGCCCTCAACTTCCGCAAGGCCGCGCAGGCGCTGCGCGCGCTGTGGAGCGCGGGCAACGCGTACCTGGACGAGAAGGCGCCCTGGCTGCAGGTGAAGACCGACCCGGAGGCGGCGGCGCTCACCCTGCGGACGGCGATGAACCTGATCCACCTGTACGCGGTGGTGTCCGAGCCGTTCATCCCGACCGCCGCGGCGGCGATGCGCGGAGCCTTCGCGCTGCCCGCGGACTCGCCGGCGGCCACCCGCCGCTGGGTGGACCCGGAGGAGGCCCGGGCGCTGGACCTGGTGCCGGCCGGAACGGCGTTCGCGGTGCCGCCGGTGCTGTTCGCCAAGATCACGGACGAGGACCTGGCCGCCTGGACCGCGCGCTTCGGCGGCTCCGAGGGCTGAGACCGGCAGCGGGGCCGCAAGGCCGGGGCCGGGCGGCTCGGGACCGGAAGCCGGCGACAGGGCCCGGAGGCGATCCTCCGGGCCCCGCCGCCGTCCGGTGCGGTTCGGCCGAGCAGGTCCAGCGCGCCCGGACGTGGCGATCGCCGCGCAGATGGTGATCACCGAGCGGGCGGTGATCACTGAGCACGCGGTGATCGCCGAGCAGGCGGTGAAGCACGCAGCCGACATCCTCCTCAAGCCCGACCTGCCACCCTCCGAGGAGGACCACCGCCGGGTGCTCGCCGTCCGCGCCTTCCTGGCAGTCGCGCCCTGATCCGCTACCGGGCCGTCTCCTCCGCCACCCAGTCCAGGTATCCGGGGCTGCCGGCCACCACCGGCACGGCGATCACCTCGGGCGTCTCGTACGGGTGCAGCCCGGCGACGAACGCGACCAGCCGGTCCGCGAGTTCGGCCCGGGTCTTGAGGTCGATCCGCCACTCCTCGGCGTCCTGCACCTCGCCCTCCCACCAGTACACCGACCGCACGGGGTACACCTGGGCGCAGGCCGCCAGCCGCTCCCGCACCACGGCGGACGCCAGGGCCCGGGCCTGCTCCTCGCTCTCGTGCGTGGTGGTCACCACGACGAAGCGCTGCTCGCTCGCTGTCATGGCCCGACGGTATCCCCGGAGGTGCCGGTCCGGTCACCGTCCCGGCTGCCCCTCCGGGAACGGGGGCGGGGCCGGACGGGACGGAGCGGGGGCCGAGTGATGTGGCCGCCCGGCCCGTCGTCCCCCGCTCCTCAGGACTTGCGGGCCGTGTGGACGGTCATCGCGGAGAGGTAGAAGGCGTCCGGGCGGTGGAGGATGCCGGTGGGGGCCTCCTCGTCGAGGAGGGCCTCCAGGGTGCTCCGGTCCTCCGGCGGGAGGCTGTCCGCGAGCTGGTCGTGCAGCCGGCCGAGCTGGGTGCGCAGGTACTCGCGGGTGCGGCGGTCGAGCGGGGCGGGCCGGTCGACCAGGAAGGTGCGGGTGCCGCTCGGGGTCAGGCCGGCGCGTTCCAGCATGGCCGGCCAGTCCTCGACCTCCTCGGTGCTGCCGGGCAGTTCGGCCCGCATGGTGCTGAACCCGTCCTCGTGGGCCGCGTCCAGCCGGGACTGGAAACCGGGCCGGCCGAGGCCGAAGTCGCGGGGCAGGTAGCGCGCGGGCAGACCGCGTTCGGCGACGGCGAGCAGACCGCCCGGCCGCAGCACCCCGGCGAGCGAGGTCAGCGCGGCCTGCTGGTCGCCCAGGTGGTGGATCGCATTGCCGGACCAGACCAGGTCGGCCTCGCCGAGCTTGTCGAACTCGGCTGGCAGGTCCGCCTGCTGGGTGCCGAGCCGGCCACCGGAGCGGGTGCGGGCGCGCTCCAGCAGGGCGGCCGACTGGTCGACGGCCACCACCTCGGCCGCCGGGAAGGCCTCCGCCAGCAGTCCGGCGATCACCCCGGGCCCACTGCCGACGTCCAGGACCCTCCTCACGCCGCCCGTCCCCTCCGGCCCCTGCGGACCCTGGCCGTACAGGTCGGACAGCCACCGCGCGGCCTCGGTGACGGCGGCGGCGCGCAGGTCGGCCTCGTGCTCCAGGTGCGCGGCGAGCGCGTCCCAGTCGAAGTCGGCGGCGGGGACGTGCCCGTGACCGTGACCGTGACCGTGTCGGTGGCCGTTGCCGTTGCCGTTGCCGTTGCCGTGCTGGTGGTGCTGAGAGGTCATGTCCGTTCTCTCCGTTCGTGGTTGACGAAAGCGTCCCCGCTCATGCGGGCACCGCGGCGCCGGACGCGCGGTGGGCGGCGACCGCCCGTTCGAGATCCTCCGCCGCGAGGTCGTGGTCGAGCGCGAAGGCGGCCGCCGCCCCCGCCCCGGCGGCGGTGACCACCTGGGCGCGGGGGTCGGCGACGTTGCCCACCGCCCAGACCCCCGGGAGGCTGGTGCGGCCGGTCCGGTCCGTGGTGACCCAGCCGTTGTCGTCCCGGGCGCAGTCGAGGCCGAAGAGCAGCGCGTCCCGGGGCACCGGCCGGGGGAAGACGAACACCGCCTCGCACGGCACGACCCGCCCGTCGGCGAGTTCGACGCCGCGCAGCCGACCGTCGTCCGACACCAGCCGGACGATCCGGCCCCCGACCACCCGCACGCCGCGGGCGGCGAGCCGCTCCCGCCCGGCCGCGGTGAGGTCGAGGGTGTGCGCCACCAGGACCACGTCCGCCGACCACTGCCGCAGCAGCAGCGCCTGGTCGACGGCCATCGGGTGGGTGCCGAGCACCGCGAGCGGACGGTCCCGGACCTCCCAGCCGTGGCAGTACGGGCAGTGCAGCACGTCCCGGCCCCAGCGCTCGGCCAGGCCCGGCAGCTCCGGCAACCCGTCCCGCAGTCCGGTGGCGACGACCACCCGGCGCGCGGGCAGCACCGGGCCGCCGGCCAGGTGCACCGCGAAGCGCGGCCCGGCGGCACCGGCGACTTCGGCGGCCTCGACGTGCTCGACACCGTCGACGTGCTCGACGTGCTCGACCCGGGCGTCGATCAGGTCGACCCCGTACCGGGCGACCTCCTCCCGCCCGACCGCCAGCAACGCCGCCGGGGGCATGCCGTCCCGGCTCAGGTAGCCGTGCATGTGGGCAGCGGGGGCGTTGCGCGGCTCGCCCGCGTCCACCACCGCGACCCGGCGCCGGGCCCGGCCCAGCACCAGTGCGGCGTTCAGCCCCGCCGCGCCGGCACCGACCACCACCACGTCGTAGCACCCGTCCGGCCTCGTCACCGTCGTCCCGGTCGTCACCGTCGTCCCGGTCGTCACCGTCGTCCCGGTCGTCTCGCGCATGGCGCTCACCTCCACCGCCAGGCTGCGGCCGGCCTCCCCGCTACGGCAAGCTTTGTTGCCACCCCAGCAAACAGGCGGCTTCCCGGACCACCAGGCTCAGCCCCCGGTGCGCCGCCAGTACGAACGGGCCGCCAGCGCCAGCGCCACCCCGTACCCGGCGAAGGCGCAGATCCCGACCCAGGCCACCTGCAGCGTCTGCCCGGGCGTGGCGATGTCCCCGTGCCGGATCCCGACCACCCCCGCGCTGCACAACCCCAGGTAGCCGAGCCCGACCAGCCCGTACGGCGCCAGCGTCGCCGCGCCCAGCAGCGCCGGGGTGAGCGGCAGCCAACGCGGCACGCGGTGGCCGCGCAGTGGCAGGGTCCAGCGCGGGAAGACCTGCCCCCACGGCCGCACCAGCCCCCAGAGCAGGAACACCCCGGCCGCCGCCAGCAACACCGTGCCGTCCAGCCCCCAGGACTCCAGCGTCAGCCAGAGCCCGGAGGAACCGTTGCGCACGTACGCGTCGTACATCTCGGCGCCGGTGATCCCGGCGAAGGTGCCGCCGAGCGCCCAGACCAGCTTCATCGCCACGTACGGCAGGAAGGCCAGCGTCCCCGCCCAGGCCGTGAGCTGGATCGTCGCCGGGGCCGCCGACGGGGCCGGGACCGGCCCGCGCGCGGCACCGCCCGGCCGCCGGCTCCGGGCGGTCCCGGCCAGCAGCAGCGCACCGGACGCGGCCAGGACACGGTTCACCGCGTCCGGGACGCTGTCCACGCCCTGCCCGAACACCAGCGTCGTCACGTCCATCAGCAGGCTGAAGGCCGACACCACGGCCAGCCCGCACAGCAGCCACAACAACCGCCCGAGCCACCGCGCCCGCCACGCCCCCGCCCCCACCTCCTCCCGCTGCCGCACCGCCGCCCACCCGGCCCCGGCCGCCCCCAGCCCCACCCCGACGGCCACCCACCCGAGCCAGGCGACACCGAACAGCGCCGTTCCCCCCGACGCACACGCCAGCCCGAACCCGGCGTAGCCGACACCCCACCCGACCACCGCCCGGCCGTCCCGCACCCACCCGTGCTTCACCATGGCCCCAGGCTTCCCGACGCCGCCCGCCACGGCCTCCGCCCCCACGACGATCCGGCTCCCCCACCCGGGGGATCCCGGAGGCCGAGGACGCTCCGGGGCCGGCGACCCGACGCCCCCTCGGCCGACCGACCCCGCCGCCCCTCTTGCCCTGGAGTGCACTCCAACTCGTAGCCTCTGAGCCACCACTGACCCACCACCACCCACGACCAGGGGGATCCCGACCATGCGCTACCGCGTCCTCGGCGGCACCGGCATCGAGGTGAGCGCCCTCTGCCTCGGCACGATGATGTTCGGCGCCGTCGGCAACCGCGACCACGCCGACTGCGCCCGGCTCATCGACACCGCGATCGACCGGGGCATCAACGTCATCGACACCGCCGACATGTACTCGGCGGGCGAGTCCGAGGAGATCGTCGGCAAGGCGCTGGCCGCCCGCGGCGACCGCGACGCGATCGTGCTCGCCACCAAAGTGCACTTCCCGATGGGCGAGGGCCGCAACCGGGGCGGCAACTCGCGGCGCTGGATCGTGCGCGCGGTCGAGGACAGCCTGCGCCGGCTGCGCACCGACCGGATCGACCTGTACCAGATCCACCGGCCGGACCACACCACCGACATCGAGGAGACCCTGTCCGTCCTGGGCGACCTCGTCCGGGCCGGCAAGATCCTCGC
Source organism: Kitasatospora sp. NPDC059599 (assembly GCF_042735125.1). Taxonomy (NCBI): domain Bacteria; kingdom Bacillati; phylum Actinomycetota; class Actinomycetes; order Kitasatosporales; family Streptomycetaceae; genus Kitasatospora; species Kitasatospora sp. NPDC059599. The sequence goes on from NZ_JBHWCL010000027.1 coordinate 59,821, forward strand.
CTTCGGCTGCTCGACCTTCCCCGCCGAGCAGTTGGTGGACGCCCACCACGTCGCCGAGCGCCGCGCCCTGCCGTGCTTCCGCACCGAGCAGCCGCCGTACTCGCTGCTCGCCCGGGGCGTCGAGCGCGACGTGCTGCCGGTGGTCCAGTGGCTCGGCATGGGCGCGCTGACCTGGGGCCCCCTGGCCGGCGGTTTCCTCACCGGCCGCTACCGCAAGGGCCGCCCGGTGGACCTCACCCAGGGCCGCCCCGCCCTCAACCCGGGCCGTTTCGACCCGGCCCTGCCCACCACGGCCGCCAAGCTGGAGGCCGTCGAGGCTCTCACCGCCCTCGCCGAGGAACTCGGCCGCACCCTGCCCGAACTGGCCCTGGCCTTCCCGCAGGCCCACCCGGCGGTCACCTCGGTGATCATCGGCCCGCGCACCGCGGAGCAGCTCGAATCCGCCCTCAAGGCCGCCGACCTGGTCCTGGACGACGCCGTCCTCGACCGCGTCGACGCCATCGTCCCGCCCGGCACCGACCTCTACCGGGCGGACGGCGTCTGGCAGCCCCCGTCCCTCACCACCCCCGCCCTCCGCCGCCGGCCCGCCGCCGACCGACCCGCCGCCTGACCCGCCGCCTGACCCGGGAGCGCCAGGCCCGCCCGCCCGACCGACCACCGGGGCCGGCGGGCGGGGTACTGGTCCCGGCCTCCGGGGTCCTGGCCCTAGGGCTTGTCTGACAATTCGCGTCGCATCAGCGCGCGGCGTTGGGCGCCCGGCTGGGCGTGCCGCCGGAGCGTCCTCGTACTGGACGTACTTGGACGATTCGGCGGTGCGTCCAGGTGGGGGCACCTCCCGGCCGAAGGCTGGGGGCGGATGCCCGGCGTCGTGCGCGCGGCGGGAATTGTCAGACAAGCCCCTAGCCCCTCGGGGCGGCGAAGCAGTGGACGGTGACCGTGCGGCCGGAGGGCCACTGCTGGTCGCCGCTGCCGAGATGGGTCCAGCCGAGGCGGCGGTACAGGGCGACGGCCGCGGTGTCGACGGCGAGGACGTCAAGGACGGGGTGCAGGCCGAGCGCCCGCGCGTGCGTCACGGCGCAGGCGAGGAGCCGGGCGCCGATGTGGTGGCCGCGCGCGCCGGGGGCCACGTAGAGGCGGCCGATCACGGCGGTGAGCTCCGGGCGGCCACCGGTGCGGCGGCTCCACAGGGCGGGGGCGAGGTCACCCCGGGCGCTGCGGGCGAGGCCGACGTGACCGGCGAGCCGGCCGTCCGACTCGGCGATCCAGGCGGCCAGCAGACCGTCCGGGGTGAGCCATGCGGCGGGGCGGTCAGGCCAGTCGGCGGGATAGCGGTCGCTGCTGTGGACCGCGCCCAGCACTCGGACGCAGTCGGCGAGGTCGTCGGCGCGACGCGGTCTGACCAGCACTCCGGTCCCGGACTGCCGTGGGTCGGACGCGACGACGTCGGCGCGTTCTTCAAGGTCTGCCATGCCGGTACGTTACCGGCCGACCCTCACCGTCGCAGCAGGTCGACGACCCCGGTCAGGTCCTCGTCGCCACTGCCGATCTCCAGTCGGCGCTCCATCAACCGGAAGTAGGGGTCGAGCAGTTCGGTGCTCACTCCGTGCTCCTCGGCGGTGCGCAGCAGCGTGGCCCGGCCCGCCACCTGCATCGCCAGGTTGGACACCACGCCGCCGGTGTAGTCACCGCTCTCCAGCTGCTCCGCGGTCCTGGCCACCGAGCCGGACATCGCGGTGAGCCAACTCCCCAGCAGCGGCGCGAGGTCGCCCGGTGCGACGGCTTCGCCGCGGACCAGCGCGAAGGCGTGCGCGACACCGGCGAACATGCCGTACATGGCGCTGAGCAGCGCCACGTCGTGCAGGGCCGCGTACCCGGCGTCCGCGCCGACGTACCGGGTGCCGGCGGGCACGGCGAGGGCCGTCCGGTGCTCCTCGAACAACTCGGGGGAGCCGCTGTAGAAGACGTACGGTCCGGCCGACGGGACGCCGATCATCGGCGGGACGGCCATGATCCCGCCGTCCAGGTAGCGGGCGCCGCGCCGCTCGGCCCAGGCGGCGCGGGCGCGGGCCTGCCCGGGGGTGCCGGTGATCAGGTTGACCAGGTCCTTGCCGGTCAGGTCGACGCCGGCCAGCGTCCCGTCCACCGAGTCGTCGTCGAGCAGGCAGACGACGACCAGGCGGTTCGCCGCGACGGCGTCGGCGGCGGTGGCGGCGACGGTGGCACCGCGGGCGGCGAGCGCGTCGGCCCGGGCGGCGGTGCGGTTCCAGACGGTCAGCGGGTAGCCGGCGGTGAGCCAGGCGCCGGCCAGTGCGGTGCCCATGGCCCCGAGGCCGAGCAGGGTGAGCGGGGTGGGCGGGGTGGGCGGGGTGGGCGGGGTGCGCGGGCTCCCGGCCGCGGACTCGGCTGCGTTCTCAACACGGTTGTTCGTCACGGGAGTCAGCCTCCGCGCCGGCCCCGGGAACGCTCAAGTACGCACTTCGAAGTGGGTGGTTACCCTGAAGTGAGCATCGAGGTCGGAGAGGCACCGGAAGGGGTGGACATGGTGACCGTGCCGAGGCCGGGGGCGCACGTCTGCGGGACGGACGCCGCGCTGGACGTGATCGGCGGCAAGTGGAAGGTGTCGATCCTCTGGGCCCTGGGCGTGCGCCCCGACTGCCGCTTCGGCGAGCTGCGCCGGCTGCTGCCGGGGATCACCGAGAAGGTGCTGGCCGCGCACCTGCGCGAGATGGAGGCGCACGGCATCGTGCACCGCGAGGCGTACGACGAGGTGCCGCCCCGGGTCGAGTACGCGCTGACCGAGGCGGGGCGCCGCCTCAACGCGGCGCTGGCGCCGCTGGGCGACTGGGGGCGGGAGCACGTCCTGGGCCGGGCGCCGCACCCGGCCTGACGCGGCCCGCCCGGCGCCCGGGCGCGCCGCTACGCGATCGCGGCCGACACCACCGCCGCCACCGCGATGTTGCAGCTGGCCGACACCCACACCGCCGGGTGCGGCTCCGGCTCGACCAGGATCGCGCCGAGCTTGCCGGGCGTCAGCAGGTCCACCAGCCAGAACGCGACGGCCATCAGCACCAGCCCGAGCAGCCCGTAGCAGGCCGTCGAGACCAGGCCCTTCCCGAAGTCGGCGTAGGTGTACATGATCGCGGTGAAGACGATGCCGCCGATGCCGAGCAGCGCGGAGCTGAGCAGGACCGCGGCGTTGCGGTTGCGCTCGACCCAGATCTGGTGGCCGAGCCTGCCGGGTGTCAGCAGGTCGACCAGGCCGATGCCGAGGAGCAGCAGCACCACCCCGAGGGCACCGTAGGCCGCTGCCGCGCCGAGCCCGTGCAGGATGTCGTTCATCGTGGTTCCAGCCCCCGGTCCGCTCTCGCCGTACGTCCCCGGCCGGCCGGCCGGGGATCCCTCGACCGACCGGGTCAAGGGTTGGCAAAAGATACCCCACGCGGGTGAGAGGCGGACCGGGGATCCGGGAACCGGGGACGGTCAGTCCTCCTCGTGCGCCAGGTGGTCGACGCAGGCCGCGACGGCCAGCAGCAGGCCGGTGTCCGCGCCGTCGGCGATCTCCACCCCGTAGGTGTCCCGGATCCGGAACCACTTGCGGCTGATCCGGGCCAGCTCGTCGCCGTGCTCGTTCTCGATCCGGTAGTCCTTGTCGATCAGGTTGCCGTGGATCTTCAGCTCGCCGCCGGAGGCCAGGTCCACCAGGTACTTGTCGCGGAACGGGGTGAAGAGCTTCTCCCGGACGGTCGCGATCACCTCGCCGTCGGCGTCCTCGATCTTCATCGCGTCGCGGACGGTGAGCATCTTCTCCTTCACCACCGCGACCACCCGGTCCTGCGCGTCCCTCAGCTCGAAGGTGTGCCGAAGCCGCAGCACCTTGCCGTCCACCAGGTACGCCTTGTGACCCCGGTCGTCCTCGATCCAGTAGTCGTCGCCGACCGCGAACAGCTTCTCCCTGACCAGATACCGCACCGCGGGACCTCCTCCGTGTTGACGTCGTCCCATTCGACCCCGATCCCCCGCCCGCCGAAAAGCACCGCCACGAAGCACCCGCGGGAAATACCGTCGCCCGGCACCCCGGCGATCGCCTTCAATACCGCCATGCGCCCCGACCCCACCACCGCCCCGCTGCACAGCGAGCGCCTCGACCTGCTGCCGATCGCCCCCGAGCACGCCGGGGAACTGACCGCCGCACTCGCCGACCCGGCCCTGCACGCCTTCACCGGCGGCCGCCCGGCCACGGCGGAGGAGATGCGCACCCGCTGCGCCCGGCTCGCCGCCGGCTCCCCCGACCCGGCCGAACGCTGGGGCAACTGGGTCCTGCGGCTGCGCGCCGACGACGCCCTGATCGGCTACGTGCAGGCCACCGTCGGCCCGGACGAGGCCGAACTCGCCTGGGTGGTCGGCACCCCCTGGCAGCGCCGCGGCCTGGCCACCGAAGCCGCCCGCGCCCTGCTCGCCCACCTCACCGCCGCCGGCACCACCACCGCCGTCGCCCACATCCACCCCGACCACCGCGCCTCCGCCAGGGTCGCCACCACCCTCGGCCTGCGCCCGACCGCCCGTACCCAGGACGGCGAGACCCGCTGGCAGGCCGACCTCACCCGCCCCGACCTCTTCCCGAACGTCGGCGGTCTGACGGCCGAGCACGCCGCCCACCTGACCGGCCTGGTCGAGGAGTGCCGCCCGGTCCTCGCCGACCGGGGCATGGCCGCGGTGCAGCGGCTGCTGGTCGAGCGCGGAACGGCGATGATCCCCGCGATCATGGTCACCAAGGCCCTGCTCGGCTGGGAGAGCACGTCACTCGCCACCACCCTGGAGGTCGTCGAGCTGAGCGAGGCCCGCCGCCCGAGGTTCTGAACCGGCACGCCCGGAATGCGGACACCGGGCGTGCGGTTTCATTGGGGCATGGCATCTCGTGCACGTGTACGCGCCCCCGAGCTGGTCGGGGCAGGCGGTTGGCTGAACACCGGCGGCAAGGACCTCACCCTCGCCGACTTCCGGGGCAAGATCACCGTCCTGGATTTCTGGACCTTCTGCTGCATCAACTGTCTGCACGTCCTGGACGAGCTGCGGGAGCTGGAGGAGAAGCACCGCGACACCGTGGTGATCGTCGGGGTGCACTCGCCGAAGTTCGTGCACGAGGCCGACCACCAGGCGGTGGTGGACGCCGTCGCCCGCTACGAGGTGCACCACCCGGTGCTGGACGACCCGGAGCTGGCCACCTGGAAGCAGTACGCGGTCCGGGCCTGGCCGACGCTGGTGGTGATCGACCCGGAGGGGTACGTGGTCGCCCAGCACGCCGGTGAGGGCCACGCCCACGCGATCGCCCGCCTGGTCGAGGAACTGGAGGCGGAGCACGCCGCGAAGGGCACGCTGCGCCGCGGCGACGGCCCGTACGTGGCGCCGGAGCCGACCGCGGGGGACCTCAAGTTCCCGGGCAAGGCGGTACGGCTGCCGAACGGCCACTTCCTGGTCGCCGACTCCGGCCACCACTCGCTGGTCGAGCTGGCCGAGGACGGCGAGACGGTGGTGCGCCGGATCGGTGACGGGCAGCGCGGCCTGGTGGACGGCACCAGCCCCCGGTTCAGCGAGCCGCAGGGCCTGGCGCTGCTGCCGGAGGGTTCGGCGTACGACGTGGTCGTGGCCGACACCGTCAACCACGCCCTGCGCGGCCTGCGGCTGGCCGACGGCAGTGTGACCACCCTGGCCGGCACCGGCCGGCAGTGGTGGCAGGGCTCGGCGACCGCGGGCCCGGCCCGCGAGGTGGACCTGTCCTCGCCGTGGGACGTCGCCTGGTTCGACGGCCGGGTGTGGATCGCGATGGCGGGCGTGCACCAGCTCTGGGCGTACGACCCGGCGGCCGGCACGGTCGGGGTCGCGGCCGGCACCACCAACGAGGGCCTGGTCGACGGGCCCGCCGCCGAGGCCTGGTTCGCCCAGCCGTCCGGTCTCGCGGTCTCCGCGGACGGCGGGAAGCTCTGGGTCGCCGACTCCGAGACCTCCGCGCTGCGCTGGGTTTCACGTGAAACGGGAACGGTCGAAACCGCCGTCGGCACCGGCCTGTTCGACTTCGGCCACCGTGACGGCGCGGCCGACCAGGCCCTGCTCCAGCACCCGCTGGGCGTCACCGTGCTGCCGGACGGCTCGGTGGCCGTCAGTGACACCTACAACCACGCGCTGCGCCGCTACGACCCGGCGACCGGCCAGGTCAGCACGCTGGCCACCGACCTGCGCGAGCCTTCCGGCGCGGTGCTGGTGGACGGCGACATCGTGGTGGTCGAGTCGGCCCGGCACCGGCTGACCAGGCTGCGGCTGCCGGAGGAGGCGGTGCGGGTGGAGTCGGTGGCGCACCGCACCCGGCGCGCGGCCACCGAGGTCGCACCGGGCGCCTTCCGGCTGGACGTGGTCTTCTCGGCGCCGAGCGGCCAGAAGCTGGACGAGCGCTACGGCCCGTCCACCCGGCTGCTGGTCAGCTCGACCCCGCCGGAGCTGCTGGTCTCCGGCGCGGGCGCGGACAGCGACCTCTCCCGCGAGCTGGTGCTCTCCGACGAGGTCGCCGAGGGCGTGCTGCACGTCTCGGCGATGGCGGCGTCCTGCGACGACGATCCGGAGATCGAGTACCCGGCCTGCCACGTGCACCAGCAGGACTGGGGCGTGCCGGTGAAGCTGGTCGCCGACGGCGCCCGCCGCCTCCCGCTGGTCCTGGCCGGCATGGAGCAGCCCTCGTAGGCCCGCGGACGGCGACGGGGCCCGGCGGACGATCGGTCGTCCGCCGGGCCCCGTCGTACCGGAGGGGCTCAGCCCTCCAGGAAGGCCTTGATCGCGCTCGCCAGCAGGTACGGGTCCTCCGCCCCGCACAGCTCGCGCGCCGAGTGCATGGAGAGCGCCGCGATGCCGCAGTCCACCGTCTTGATGCCGAGGCGCGCCGCCGTGATCGGGCCGATCGTCGTCCCGCAGGGCATGGCGTTGTTGGAGACGAAGGTCTGCCACGGCACGCCGGCCTTCTCGCAGGCGGACGCGAACACCGCCCGGCCGACGCCGTCGGTCGCGTAGCGGTTGTTGACGTTGACCTTGAGGATCGGCCCGCCGTTCGGCATCGGGTGGTGGCCCGGCTCGTGTCGTTCGCTGTAGTTCGGGTGGACGGCGTGGCCCATGTCCGAGGAGAGGCAGACGGTGCCGGCCAGTGCCCGGGCACGGTCCTCCGGGTTGCCGCCGCGCGAGTGGATCGAACGGTCCAGGACGTTGCCGAGCAGCGGGCTCTGCGCGCCGGTGTCGGACTCGCTGCCGGTCTCCTCGTGGTCGAAGGCGGCCATCACCGGGATGTACGGCAGTCCGGTGGCGCCGTCGGCCGTGGCGACGGCGGCGAGCGCGGCGGTGGCCGCGTGCACCGAGAGCAGGTTGTCCAGGCGGGGGCCGGCCAGCAGTTCGCGGTCCCGGCCCAGGTAGGAGGCGGGCTGGACGTCGTGCGTCATCAGGTCCCAGCCGACCACGTCGTCGGCGGCCAGGCCGGCCCGCTCGGCGACGTAGCCGATCAGCGCGCCCTCGTCGACCGGGCCGAGGCCCCAGATCGGGGTGAGGTGGCGCTGCTTGTCGAGCTTCATGCCCTCGTTGACCTGGCGGTCCAGGTGGATGGCGAGCTGGGGCACGCGCAGCAGCGGCTCGTCCAACTGGACGAGCCGGGCGGTGCCGTCCTTGAGGGCGAGTCTGCCGGAGATGCCGAGGTCCCGGTCCAGCCAGGTGTTCAGCGGGACGCCGCCGTAGATCTCCACGGCGACCTGGCGCCAGCCGGCCGAGCCGGTGTCCGGCAGCGGCTTGACCCGCAGGTTGGGCGAGTCGGTGTGGGTGCCGACGATGCGGAACGGGGTCTCGGGGCCCGCTCCCTCCGGCAGGTACCAGGCGATCAGCGCGCCGCCGCGGATCAGGTAGCGCCCGCCGGCGGCGCCGTCCCAGGCGTCCGTCTCGGCGACCTGCCGGAAGCCCGCCTTCTCCAGCCGCTCCGCGGCGCTCGCGACCGCGTGGTACGGGGACGGCGAGGTGCCGAGGAACGCGATCAGGTCGTCGCTGTGCGTCCGGTCGAAGAATGCCTGGCGGGCGGCGGTCGACATACTGCTCCTGGGTCGAGGGAGGGCCGAAACCGGATGGGGAGTCGGCTTCGCACCTTGAGCATATGCCCGTACACGGACAGGGCATTCGGAACATTCGGGCCCGGACGGGACCGTGGACGACCCGCGGCGCGAACGGCGGGGCCGCCGTGGCCGGGGGATCTCCGGTCGGCCCGGGGAACACCGAAGGGCCCGGTGGCAGCCGGGCCCTTCGGTGTGAGGGTGTGTCAGGCGGTCGGAAGGGTCGGGGGCCTTAGAAGGCCTCCTCCGCCAGGTCCATGATCTCGTTGTCGATGCCCTCGGCGATCAGGCGCTGCGGCGCGACGGTCGGCAGGACGTTCTTGGCGAAGAAGCGGGCCGCCGCGACCTTGCCCTGGTAGAAGGGGACGTCCTTCTCGGAGGCGCCGGCCTCCAGCTTGGCCAGGGCCACCGCGGCCTGACGCAGCAGCAGCCAGCCGACCACGACGTCACCGGAGACCATCAGCAGGCGGGTGGTGTTGAGGCCCACCTTGTACATGTTCTTGACGTCCTGCTCGACCGAGGTCAGGTCGGCGAGCAGCTTGCCGACGATGGCCTCCAGGTCGCCCGCGGCCTTGGCGAGCAGCTCGCGCTCGGTGGCGAGGGCGTCGCCGCCGGCGGCGGAGCCGAGGAACTTCTGGATCTGCTCGGACAGCGCGGTGAGGGCCTGGCCGCCGTCCTTGACGATCTTGCGGAAGAAGAAGTCCTGGCCCTGGATCGCGGTGGTGCCCTCGTACAGGGTGTCGATCTTGGCGTCGCGGATGTACTGCTCGATCGGGTACTCCTGCAGGTAGCCGGAGCCACCGAAGGTCTGCAGGGACTGGGCGAGCTGCTCGTAGGACTTCTCGGAGCCGTAGCCCTTGACGATCGGCAGGAGCAGGTCGTTCAGGCGCTCGGAGGCCTCGTCGTGCTCGCCGCGCAGCTTGGCCGCCATCATGTCGTCCTGGGTGGACGCGGTGAACAGGACCAGCGCGCGCATGCCCTCGGCGTAGGCCTTCTGGGTCAGCAGCGAGCGGCGCACGTCCGGGTGGTGGGTGATGGTGACGCGCGGGGCGGTCTTGTCCAGGAACTGCGAGATGTCGGCGCCCTGCACGCGCTCCTTGGCGTATTCCAGGGCGTTCAGGTAGCCGGTGGAGAGGGTGGCGATGGCCTTCGTGCCGACCATCATGCGGGCGAACTCGATGATCTTGAACATCTGGCGGATGCCGTCGACCTTCTCGCCGAGCAGCCAGCCCTTGGCGGGGTGCTTGGCGCCGAAGGTCATCTCGCAGGTGTTCGAGGCCTTGAGGCCCATCTTGTGCTCGACGTTGGTGGCGTAGACGCCGTTGCGCTCGCCGAGCTCGCCGGTCTCCCAGTCGAAGTCGAACTTCGGGACGATGAAGAGGCCCAGGCCCTTGGTGCCCGGCTTGCCGCCCTCGGGGCGGGCCAGCACCATGTGGATGATGTTCTCGGACATGTCGTGCTCGCCCGAGGTGATGAAGCGCTTCACACCCTCGATGTGCCAGGAGCCGTCCTCCTGCTGGATCGCCTTGGTGCGGCCGGCGCCCACGTCGGAGCCCGCGTCGGGCTCGGTGAGGACCATGGTGGAGCCCCACAGGCGGTCGGTCATCCGCTTGGCGACCTCGAGCTGCTCCTCGGTGCCCTCCTCGGCGATGACGCCGGCGAAGGCCGGGCCGGAGGAGTACATCCAGATGGCCGGGTTCGAGCCCAGGATCTGCTCGGCGAAGGCCCAGATCAGCGAGTTCGGGGTGACCTGGCCGCCGATCGACTCCGGGATGCCCAGGCGCCACCACTCGGCGTCCATGAAGGTCTGGTAGCTCTTCTTGAAGGCGGCCGGGATCGGCGCGGTGTTGGTCTCGGGGTCGAAGACCGGCGGGTTGCGGTCGGTGTCGGTGAAGGACGCGGCGAGGTCGTTCTCGGCCAGGCGCGCGATCTCGCTCAGGATGTTCTTCGCGGTCTCGACGTCCATGTCCGCGAAGGGTCCGGTGCCGTAGACCTGCTCGCGGCCGAACACCTCGAAGAGGTTGAACTCCACGTCACGCAGGTTGGACTTGTAGTGCCCCATGGCCGTTTTCTCCGGTTCGTCGCTTCCGGGAGACCGCCGCGGTCCGGCGTCCCGTACCCACCAGTAGGACTCATGATGCTACCCAGCGGTAACTTGGGCAAGCCCTCGACGGTGAATCCGCTATGAACGTGGTCACGTCCCACAGTCAGGGCGACCACTCCTTGTCAGGATCTGCGCCAGCGCGGGCGGGTGCGCTCCCGCTAGCCTGTCCGTGTGTACGGATATGACCAGAACGCATACCCGGGGGATCCCTACCAGCAGCAGGCGGGGCCGCAGCCGGGCATGAACGGCATGCCCGGACCGGACGCCTACGGCGCGCAGTCGCAGGCGAACCAGCAGTCGCTCTACCCCGAGCCCTCCCCGCCGTCGCTGGCGGACGCCGTCCGGGCGTTCACCACCGGCTCGATGGCCGTCGAGGACTTCCAGGCCATCTTCATCACCTCGAAGGTGCACTGCCCGCGCGGCGAACGCCCCGGCTTCCTCGCGCTGCACAACACCCCGACGCCGGTGATCCCGATGTTCAGCTCGCTCAAGGAGCTGCGCCGCTACGCCGGCAAGGACTCCAAGCACTTCACCGTCACCGGCGCCGAGGTCCTGGACCTGCTGCCGACCGGCTACGGCTTCGCGCTGGACATGGAGGGCGAGCACCGGATGGTGTTCGACGCCAAGGCCGTCGAGCAGATGGTCGACTTCACCATGCGCCGCATGTACGGCTGACGCCCGGCCGACGTTCGGCGGCCCGCCGAGCCCGGCAGGCCGCCCCGCGGTGCGGGGAGCCCCCGCCTGCCCCATCCTGGGGAGGGGCGGAGCCCCGCGCCCCTCCCCGACCACATAGTTCAACTTTCAACTTGCTTGTTGTTGAGAATTGAACTAATCTCGTGCACGTAGGCCGAAGAACCCCCCTCGAAGGAGGCCGACATGCCCGCCGTGACCGTCGACAACCCACTGACCCTCCCGCGCGTCACCACGCCGGACGCCACCGTCACGAGCGCCCGGCCGGTCCGGACCGTGGTCACCGCCCCCGAGGGCTACGAGGGCGAGGGCTTCCCCGTCCGCCGCGCCTTCGCCAAGATCGACACCAAGCACCTCGACCCGTTCATCATGATGGACCAGATGGGTGAGGTGGACTACGCGGCCGGCGAGCCCAAGGGCACCCCCTGGCACCCGCACCGCGGCTTCGAGACCGTCACCTACATCATCGACGGCACCTTCGTGCACCAGGACTCGCACGGCGGCGGCGGCGTCATCACCGACGGCGACACCCAGTGGATGACGGCCGGCTCCGGCCTGCTGCACATCGAGACCCCGCCGGAGTCACTGGTGAAGTCCGGCGGCCTCTTCCACGGCCTCCAGCTGTGGGTGAACCTGCCCGCCTCGGACAAGATGATCGCCCCGAAGTACCAGGACATCCGCGGCGGCAGCGTCAAGCTCCTCAGCACCGAGGACGGCGGCGCCCTGCTGCGGGTGATCGCCGGCGAGCTGGACGGCCACCAGGGGCCCGGGGCCACCCACACCCCGATCACCATGATCCACGCCTCGGTCAGCCCGGGCGCACAGATCACCCTGCCCTGGCGGTCCGACTTCAACGCCCTGGCCTACGGCCTGGCGGGCAAGGGCTCGGCCGGCCAGGAGCGCCGCCCGTTCGGCATGGGCCAGGCGGTCCTGTTCGGCGACGGCGACTCGATCACCATCCGGGCCGACGAGAGCCAGGACTCCCGGAACGCCAACTTCGAGGTCGTGCTGCTCGGCGGGCTGCCCATCCGCGAGCCGGTCGCCTGGTACGGACCGTTCGTGATGAACAGCCACCGCGAACTCCAGCAGGCCATGGAGGACTTCCAGGCCGGCCGGCTGGGCACCGTCCCGGCCTCCGGCAAGTAGCTCCGGGCCGCCGACCCGGC
>NZ_JBHWCL010000028.1:0-68712 GCF_042735125.1 Kitasatospora sp. NPDC059599
CCCTGGGGCCACGCCCGATCACGCCGGACGAGCCGCGTCACGGCGCCTGGCTGTCGGCCGCCGGCGGCTCGGGCTCGTCGTCCTCGGCCCTGTCCCGGACGTCCGGCGGCGTGGGGGCGGTGATGTTCCGCTGCTCGGACGAGCGCTCGCGCGTCTGCTCGTCGGCCTGCGGGGTGTCCTTCTCCTCGGGAACGCTCATGGCGGTCGTCCTTCCGTAGCGGTGTCGGTCAGGGTGCCGGCCCGGCGAGGTGCCGGCCGGGCCGGGTGCGGGGCTCCGCAGCCCTCGCGTATCCCCGCCTCCGGCGAAGTCATGCGGTCGACGGGCGGTGCGCCGTCGGCAGGTGTCGCCCGGTGCCGCGCGGGCAGACGCCGTGTGTGAACCCGATCGAACGAGCCCTTCGGGGCGTGGACCGCTTCCAGCAGCGGCACCGGCCCACCGGTGTGGTGATCGGCGTCGTCCGCAAGTACGGGGACGACCGGGGCGGGCTGCTCTCCGCCCTGATCACCTACTACGGCTTCGTCGCGCTGATCCCGCTCCTGCTCCTGCTCAGCACCGTCCTCGGCTTCGTCCTGCACGGACACCCCGGCGCCCAGCGCTCGGTGGTGGACTCCGCGCTGGCGGACTTCCCGATCATCGGTGACCAACTGCGCCAGAACGTGCACTCCCTGCAGGGCAGCGGCCTGGCCCTGCTCATCGGCGCGCTCGGGATGCTGTACGGCGCGCTCGGCATCGCCCAGGTCCTCCAGCACGCCATGGCCGAGGTCTGGAACGTCCCCGGCGTCCAGCGCCCCGGCTACTGGCCACGCCTGGCCCGCAGCCTCCTGCTGTTCGCCGTGCTCGGCGCCGGGCTGGTGCTGGGCACCGCCGCCGCGTCGCTGGTCGGCACCGCCCTGGGCGGGGTGCCCGCCCGGGTCGGGGGGCTGGTCGTCTCGGCGCTGCTGAACACCGCGCTGTGCCTGGCCTGCTTCCGGGTGCTCACCCCTCGTGAGGTCCCCACCCGGGCTCTGTGGCCGGGCTGCGCGATCGCCGGCCCGCTGTTCACCGCCTTGCAGGCGTTCGGCGCGCTGCTGGTCGCGCACGAGCTGCGCCACGCGGGCCAGGTCTACGGCTTCTTCGCGACCGTGATCGGCCTGCTGTTCTGGCTCTACCTGGCCGCGCAGGTCACCGTGTACGCGGCCGAGACCAATGTGGTGCTCGCCCGTCGGCTGTGGCCGCGCAGCCTGCTGCAGCCGCCGCTCACCGACGCCGACCAGAAGGTGCTGTCCTCCGTCGCCCGCCAGGAGGAGCGTCGGCCCGAACAGCGCGTCGACGTCTCCTTCCGGGCCGATGACGAGCCCGCCGGCGGCCGGCCTGCCGACGGCCCGCCCGCCGACACCCCGCTCCCCGACGGCCGGCCTGACGCCGGGGCCCGGCCGGGGAAGGGCGGCGACCGACGTGACGGCCCCCCGGACACCGACGGGCGGATCCGGTGAGGGCGGCGGCCCGGCGGACTCAGGCCGGGGCCGCCGACACGTCCGGGGCGTCGCCGCCACCGGGGCCGTCAGGGGCGCCGTCAGGGGCGCCGACCGGATCCTCGGCCCATCCGGGGGCTTCCCGGTCCTCCAGCTGTTCGCGCAGGTGGGCGAGGGTGGCACCGAGCAACCGCGAGACGTGCATCTGGGAGACGCCGATCCGTTCGGCGATCTGGGACTGGGTCCGGCCCTCCCAGAAACGGAGCTTCAGGACGGTCTGCTCGCGTCGCGGCAGTCCGGCGATCAGCGGGCGCACGGCGGTGCGGAAGTCGGCGAGGTCGATCCCGGGGTCGCAGCTGCCGAGCCGGTCGAGCAGGGAACTGCCCGTCTCGTCGGCGTCCTGGTCACGCAGGGCGTCCAGGGAGTCGGGGCGGTAGACCCGGCCCGCCAGCAGTCCTTCGGTGGCCTCCTCCACGGTGAGGTGCAGGCCCTCGGCGATCTCCTGGGGTTGCGGAAGCCGGCCGAGCCGCTGTTCGAGGCGGTCGGAGCCGCGGGCGACGGTCAGGTACAGCTCCTGCATGCTGCGCGGCACGCGCACCGGCCAGGAGGTGTCGCGGAAGAACCGCTTGATCTCGCCGGTGATGGTCGGGATCGCATAGGTGGGGAACTCGACGCCGCGCTGCGGGTCGTAGCCGTCGACGGCCTTGATCAGGCCGATCGTGCCGACCTGGAGGATGTCCTCCAGGTCCTCGGCGCGGTGCCGGTAGCGGGCGGCGATGAAGCGCACCAGCGGCATGTTGAGTTCGATGATCGTGCCGCGGACGTAGCTGTAGGCGTGGGTTTCGCGCGCGAGCCCTGCCAGGCGTTCGAACAGCGCGTCGCTGAGTTCGCGTGCCTCGGTCTTCCCCATCGACCGCATGTCGGCCTCCGTCGGTCGCGGCGGGAGGTCGGCGGGCAGGCCGACGGGCAAGTCGGCGGGCAGGTCGGGCGACGTGGCGGCATCGCGGCGGACTGATTCCCGTGAGGTGGACACGTGACTTCTCCTGGGCATCGGGGTGAACGCCCGGCGGGGGTGGCGAGCTGCCGCTCGCGCGCGTCGCGGGCTTCGTTCCCCAGGACCTGTGCCCGGCTTCAAGCGCGGTCCCGGTGGCACCCGGTCGGGTGCTGGAGCGACCGGATCCGATCGTGGTCGCTGCATCGGTGTCCTACCCGACATACGACATTGAATTCATGTTTATATCGTTTTCTTCCGTTTCATCCGGGTATCCGTGCCACGGCAACCACCTCGGCCACGAGAGGAGGGGTCGCCATGCCCCGAGGATCCAGCCCCAAGCGGGAGCGCCAGTACGAGCACATCAAGGAGAGCGCACTCGACCGGGGCGAGAGCGAGAAGCGCGCTGTGGAGATCGCCGCCCGGACGGTGAACAAGGAGCGCGCCCGGCACGGCGAGTCGAGGACCGCGAGCCGCACCTCGATCCAGGACGTGTCCTCCGGCCACCGCGGCAGGAAGCGCTCGCACAGCGGTTCCCGGGGCCCGACCTACGACCAGCTGTACAACGAGGCCAAGCAGCGCAACATCGAGGGCCGCTCAAGGATGAACAAACGTCAGTTGGCCGACGCGCTCGGACGCTGAGCGGCGGCGACCGCGGCCGCGCCCCGGCGGATCAGCGGCCGCGTCGCCGGGCGGAGCTGTCGCGGCGCCACTGCGCGTACTGCTGCCGGACGTACCCGCGAGCGTCGCCCTCAGCAGGCGTGACGCCGTCGTGTTCGGCCAGGTCCCGGGCCGCGATCCGCGCGCTCGACACCTGGCCCGGGTCGGCGTCCGCACTCCCCACCGCCACGCGGTCGCGCAGGGCGGCGAGGCGCAGCAGGAACTCCCGGCGCCGCCGGGGCGGCTCGGTGCTCCGGGACCGGTGCGCGTCGACGTACCGGGTCTCCTCCGCGACGGCGGGCGCGTCCGCGTACGCCTCCTCGGGCGTGGGCACCGGTCCGGTGGGTACGGTCCGGGCCGGCGGGGGCGGCAGCGGCGGAAGTCCGTGCACGGAGAGCACGGCGTTCGCGAACTCCGGCCGGTCGACCGGGAGACCGTGCCGGCCGAACAGGGCGAACAGCTCGGCGAGGGCCCGCGGTTCGACGTCACGCGGCCCGTCGTCGTCCTTGACGGTGAGTTCCCCGAGGAACGGGCCCCAGAACCGGCCGGGCGGGTCGACGAGGCGCAGCCGGAGGCGGACCAGGTGGGCGCCGGTCTCCGTCTCCTCGCCGAACTCCATGGCCAGCCCCCGGATCTCGGCCCAGGTGTAGTGCTTCGGCACGAGCAGGCGCACCACGGTGAGGCCGGTCCCGTGCTCCCGCACCCAGAAGGTGCGCGGCGCGCAGGCCGTCACGGCGACGACGACGGCGGCGCCGGTCAGCATCGTCGTCCCGACGCCCGCGGCGCCGGTCCCGCCCAGCACGATCACCGTGATCAGGGCCGGTATGCAGCCGACCCCGATGATGTCCACCCACCGCCGCATGAACGCCAGTCGTACCGTCGTCATCCCGCACCTCCCCGCGCGTGCTCCCACCCTCGCGGGCGGTGCGCGGCCCGGACAAGCGCGGGCCCACAGCTGTGACGGCCCCGTGACGAACCCGCCGCCCGGGCCGCTGCGGTCCCGCCCTGGGCTCCTGGCTTCGCAGGCTTCCCCGCCTTCGCGGCCTTCCGCCGCCTTCCGCTACCGCCCGCGCAGGCGCCGGACGAGGTCGCGGGCGGCGGCCGGCCAGTGCGGGTGGTCGAAGGTGAAGCCGGCGTCGAGCAGACGGGTCGGGACGACGCGGCGGCTCTTCAGCAGGAGTTCGGACTCGGAGCGCAGGGCGAAGGCGCCGACCTCGGCCATCCAGCGCGCGGCGGGCAGGGCCAGCGGCATGCCCCAGGCGGTGCGCAGGTCGCGCATGAACTCGCGTTGGGGCAGCGGGTTCGGGGCGGCGAGGTTGACCGGGCCGGTCAGCTCGTCGTGGGCGATGAGGAAGTCGACGGCGCGGGCGAAGTCGCGTTCGTGGATCCACGAGACGTACTGCGCACCGCCCGCGATCGGGCCGCCGGCGCCGAGGCGGGCCAGCCAGGAGAGCGAGTCGAGGGCGCCTCCGCGGTCGGGGCCGAGGACGACGGCGGTGCGCAGCGCGACCTTGCGGGTGGCCGGGGTGTCGGCCTCCTCCTGGGTCTCCTCCCAGGCGCGGGCGATGTCGATGCTGTACCGCCAGGAGGCCGGCGCGTCGGGTTCGGTGCCGCCGATCAGGCCGTCGTGTTCGCCGTTCGGGGCGTCGTGGCGGTGGGCGTAGACGGTGGCGGTGCTCATCTGCAGCCAGACGGCGGGTGGGCGCCGGGCGGCCGCGACGGCCTGGCCGACGACACGGGTGGAGCGGACCCGGGAGTCCATCATCTCGCGCCGGTTCTCCTCGGTGTAGCGGCAGTTGACGCTGCGCCCGGCGAGGTTGACCACGACGTCGCTGCCGTCGACCTCCTCCGCCCAGGCGCCGAGCGTCCGCCCGTCCCAGCCGATCTGCCGGGGTCCGGCGGGCCTGCGGCTCAGGGTGACCACCTGGTGCCCGGCGGCGGTCAGGCCGCGGTCGAGCAGCGCGCCGAGGGCTCCGGATCCACCGGGAATGACGACCTTCATGCGTTCCCCCTCTTCTCCGCGCTCCAGCCTAGCCCAGAGTTCTGAACGTGTTCAATTACCTGGGCTCCCCCGCCGTGCGGCCGCCGATCAGGGCGTGGACGCCCGCGCAGTGCAGGACGCTCCGTCGGCGACCGGCATCTCGACCGGGGCGGACTCTGCAGGTGACTCGCCCGACTACTCCCGGCGGCCGATCGGCTCACCGTGCACGAGCTGGTCCTCCGACACGTTCTCCGTGGTGGGGCCGGCACCGTCCGGGTCGCAGCGGCTACCGGACGGTACGGGCCTCGTGCCGGGCTACGTCTACCAACCGCGGCGTGGTGGTACCGGGTTGAGCTTGGCCGTGAGCGTCGAGAGGAAGACGGGGAGCTTGTCGACCACGGTCTTGGGGACCGGCGCGGTCTGGACGCTGCCCCGCCGCACGTCCTCGACGACGAGGGTGTAGGTGCCGTTCTCCTCGACGAGTTCGGCGGCGAAGAGGAGGGTTCGGGTGGTGGTTTCCATCGGGGTCCTAGGCTTGGGTGTCGTTGAGCCAGGCGGTCCACGCCGCGGTGGCCTGCTGCTCGTCGGCGTCCTCGGCGAACAGGTGGTGACCGAGCCAGATCGGCACGTTCCAGGTGCTGCCGTTGAAGAACCGGTAGAGCCCGTCCGGGCCGCGCAGGCCGACGAATTCGGGGCTGAGCCAGTCCACGACCACCTCCGCCGGACGGCCGTCCGTGCCCGGGAGGTGGAGCGACAGCCGGTCGCCGACTGCCGCGTCGGCCGCGAGGCCGAGGCGTCGGCGCAGGGCGGCGAAGTCGTCGGGGTCGGAGGCGGGTTCGGGGCGCCCGGCCTTGACGTAGACGGCGGGGCGGCCGGCGAAGTGCCGCAGGTACTCGGCGAGGCTGTGCTGGTAGAAGTGGACGTGCTTCTCGGCCGCGTCCGCCTTCCTGTCCCAGACCTCGTCCCAGACGCCCTCGTGCACCCAGTGGATTCCCATGCGCAGGTGGGTCGTTCCGCCGTCCACCGGCTCGATCCGGTAGCTGAGCGTGTTGGAGAATTCGTCGCCGAGGGTCGCCCGGGCGGCGAAGTGGTGCGGCGGCTCCCACGCCACGACGGTGCTTTCGGCCCGGGTGATCTTTCCGCCGACGCGCGGCTCGACCTCCATCGGGTACAGCCAGCCCAGGTTGCCGGCGCCGGTCGCGACCGCGGCCCAGACCTGTTCTGGTGACGCGGGCAGGTCCTGTTCCTTGCGGACCTCGAACTCTCGGGCCACGGTCGGTTCTCCTTCGTCGTCATTCATCAGGTGTCAGTGGGTGACCGGGAGGGCGCACAGCCGCCGTTGCAGCGGGTTGGGCCGCCAGTCCAGCGCCGCGCCGTCGGCCAGCCGCAGTTCGGGCAGCCGGCGGACCAGCGTGCCGATCGCCACTTCGGCCTGGAGCTTGGCCAGCGGGCCGCCGAGGCAGAAGTGCGGGCCGTGGCCGAAGCTCAGGTGCCGGTTGCCGGGGCGGGTCAGGTCGAGCCGGTCGGGGTCCTCGAAGCGCTCGGGATCGCGGTTGGTCGCGCCGAGGAACAGGTACGCCAGCTCGCCCTCGCGCAGGGTCCGTCCGCCGATGTCCAGGTCCTCCGCGACGACCCGGACGATCGCCTGGGTCACCGTGTCGTAGCGGGCGAGCTCCTCGACGGCGCCTCGGATCAGCTCCGGGTCCGCGCGCAGCCGGGCCAGTTGGTCCGGGTGGCGCAGCAGGGCGAGCACGCCGTTGCCGATCAGGTGGGTGGTGGTCTCGTCGCCGGCGGTGATCAGGACGAAGCAGGTGGACAGCAGTTCGGAGTCGGTGAGCCGGTCGTCCTGCGTCTGGGTGGCGACCAGGGCGCTGATCAGGTCGTCGCCCGGTTCGCGCCTGCGCTGCCGGATGAGACCGGACAGGTAGTCCTCGTACTGTTCGATCGCCGCCTCGGACCTGTCGATGTCCTCGCTGAGCCGGCCGAAGCGGCGGAACCAGCCCTTGACCCGTGGCCGGTCCTCGTCCGGAATGCCGAAGAGCTCGCAGACGACGGACATCGGCAGCGGGGCGGCGACCGCCTCGATCAGGTCCATGGTCGGGCCGGCCGCGACCGCCTCGTCGACGAGGTGGTCGACGATGCGCTGGACGCCGTCGCGCAGGGCTTCGACCCGCCGGGCGGTGAAGGCCCGGTTGGCCAGCTTGCGCAGCCGGGCGTGGTCCGGCGGGTCGGTGTTGGTCATCACCCGGCCGAGCCGGTCGGTGAGCCGGCTGATGGCCTTGAGGTCACCGCCGAGCCCGACGTAGGCCCGGGTCATCCGGTCCCGGTCGTTGGACAGCCGGAGGTCGCCCAGGGCCGCCTCGACGTCGGCGTGCCGGGTGAGGTACCAGATGCCCTGGGCGCTGCGGTGGACGGGGCTCTCGCGCCGCATGCGGGCGTAGCACGGGTACGGGTCCCGCCGGGCCTCGGGGGTGAGCAGGTCCGCGGCGAGGTCGTGGGGCGGGGCGGGGTCGTGGGGCGGGGCGAGGCCCGCCGTGGGGCGGGCCTCGTCCGTGGTGTCGGTCGGGTTCACTACGGGCCGCGCTACCGCTGGGTGTCCATGGCGTCGGCGAGACTCCTGGGCCGCATGTCGGTCCAGGACTGCTCGACGTACTCCAGGCAGGCGGCGTTGGTGTCGGGGCCGTGGACGATCGTCCAGCCGGCCGGAACGTCCGCGAACTGCGGCCAGAGCGAGTGCTGGTTCTCGTCGTTGACGAGCACGAGGAAGGTGCCGTCCTGGTCGTCGAAGGGGTTGGTCATGGGTCAGTCCTCCTGGTGGGTAGGGGTGGTGGTGCCATCGGTGTCACCGATGGCCTCGGTGAGCCGGGCGGCCAGGATCGGTCCGATCTGGGCCAGTGAGCCGGCTTGGGTCATCCGGTCGTGCCGGGTGGTGATCTCGTGCGATTCGATCCGGCCGGTGACGTAGGGGCGCCAGGTCTCGGGCCCGGCGTCGTCCTCGCCCCGGTCGATCGTGGAGTTGAACAGCAGCAGGTCCCCGTCGAAGCCGCCGGGGACGAAGTCGACCGCCAGCTTCGCGTTGTTGATCATGATCTCGACGATCACCTCGACCTGTCGCTCGTTCAGGCCGGCCAGCGCGCTGCCCCGCCGGTTCAGCACCTCGGCGACCTCGGCGTAGGTGATCTCCCGGTCGCCCAGCTCGTCCGGATCGACGTCGAGCACACCGACGAGGACGTCCCGCACGGTGGGCACCGGAGCCACCTCGAACCGCACGTCCTTCACCGGGTAGGCGTCGAGGATCGCCAGCAGCGCGGTCCGTTCGCCGCGCGACTGCAGTTCGCAGGCCAGCGCGTGGGCGATCAGCCCGCCCGCGGACCAGCCCAGCAGCAGGTACGGGCCCTCCGGCTGGATCTTCTGGATCTGGTCGGCGTAGTCGGCCGCCATCTCCTCGTAGGACGTCGGCAGGGCTTCGGGCCGACCGAGGCCGCGCGCCTGGATCGCGTAGACCGGGTGCTCAGGGCCGACGTGGTTCAGCAGCCCGCTGTACGACCAGCTGATGCCGCCGCCGGGGTGGATGCAGAACAGCGGTGTGCCGGTCCCGGTCGAACGCAGCGGCAGCACCACGTCCAGCGCGTCCTCGGGATCGTCCATGAGCAGACGCTCGGTGAGACCGGCCACCGTCGGTGCCTCGAACAGCATGCGCAGGCCCAGCTCCAGGCCCAGGGTCTCGCGGACCCGGGAGGCCAGGCGGGCGGCCAGCAGCGAGTGCCCGCCGAGGTCGAAGAAGTTGTCGTCGATGCCGACCTGCTCCCGGCCGAGGACCTCGGCGAAGAGGCCGCACAGCAGCTGCTCCTGCGGCGTCCGGGGGCCCCGCCCGGCGTCCGAGGCCCCGTACTCGGGGGCGGGCAGCGCGGCACGGTCGAGCTTTCCGTTGGCGGTCAGCGGCAGTGCGTCCACGGTGACGAACGCCGCCGGCACCATGTAGTCCGGCAGGTCGCGGCGCAGCCGGCCGGACAGCTCGCCCGCGTCCGGCACCCCCTCCCGGGTCGGCACCAGGTAGGCGACCAGCCGCTTGTCGCCCGGCCGGTCCTCGCGGGCGACCACGGCCGCCTGGGCGACGCCCGGGCAGCCCGCCAGGACGGCCTCGATCTCGCCGGGCTCGATCCGCAGGCCGCGCAGCTTGACCTGGTGGTCGGCGCGTCCGGCGAAGTCCAGCGTGCGGTCGGCCCGCCACGACGCGAGGTCGCCGGTGCGGTACATCCGGCTGCCGGACGGCCCGTAGGGGTCGGCGGTGAAGCGCTCCGCCGTCAGGCCGGCCCGGCCGTGGTAACCGCGGGCCACGCCCGTCCCCGCGAGGTACAGCTCGCCCACCATGCCGGTCGGCACCGGGCGCAGCCTGTCGTCGAGCACGTAGGCGCGCATGTTCGCCATCGGTCGGCCGATCGGCACGGTCGCGGCGTGTTCGGGCAGGTCGCCCACCGGGTGCCAGGTGGCCAGGGTGGTGGCCTCGGTGGGCCCGTAGCCGTTGACCACCTCGATGCCGGGGCAGGCCGCCAGCACCCGGGCGACGGCGGCCGGCGAGACCACGTCGCCGCCGGTCCACACCTCGCGCACCCCGGCGAGCAGCCCCGGGCGCTCCTCGGCGACCAGGCGGAACAGTCCGGCCGTGAGCCACAGTCCGGTCACCCCGTGCGAGGCGACCGTGTGCTGGAGCAGGTCGAGGTCGAGTTGCTCCGGCGGTGCGACCACGACCCGGCCGCCGTTGAGCAGCGGCACCCACAGCTCGTAGGTGGAGAGGTCGAAGGCCGTCGGGGAGTGCATCAGCACCCGCTCGTGTCCGCCGCCGCGGAATTCGGGAGTGAGCGCGAGGCCCACCACGTCACGGTGGGTGACGGCCACGCCCTTCGGCCGGCCGGTCGAGCCCGAGGTGTACATGATGTACGCCACCTGCCCGGGTGCACAGGGGACGTCGACCTCGGACGGATCGGCGGCCTCGGACCGCACCAGCGCGGTGAACACCTCCCGGGTGAGCACCAGGGCGGCCCCGCTCTCCCGCAGGATCAGGTCGATCCGGGAGGCGGGGAAGCGCGAGTCCAGCGGCACGTAGACGCCGCCCGCCTTGACGATCGCCAGGATCGCCACGACCAGCTCCGCCGAGCGGTCCAGCATGACCGCGACCGGCGTCTCCGGCCGTACGCCCTGGCGGATCAGCGCCCGCGCCAGGCGGTCGGCCCGCAGGTCGAGTTCCGCGTAGGTCAGCTCGGTGCCGCCCGCCACGACCGCGACGGCCTCCGGGGTGGCCCGCACCTGGCGGGCGAACAGCTCCGGCACCGCGGCCCCGGGCAGCTCGGCCGCGGCACCGCTTGACCCGGCGAGCAGTCGGCGGCGTTCCTCGACGGGCATGATGTCGATCCGGCTGATCGGCCGGTCAGGGTCGGCGGCCGCCGCGCGCAGCAGCCGGGCCAAGCGCTCGAACAGCAGCTCCACGGTGGGCGCGTCGAACAGGTCGGTGGCGTACTCCACCGCGCCGACCAGGCCGTCCGGGCCACCGTCCGGGCGGAACTGCTCGGCCAGGCTGAACGTCAGGTCGACCCGCGCGGTCCCGGTCGGCGCCTCCAGGTGGACGGTCTCCAGCCCCGGCAGTGCGAACTCGCCGACCGGTGCGTTCTGCAGGGCCAGCATGATCTGGAACAGCGGGTGGTGGGCCAGCGACCGCGCGGGGTTGACCACCTCGACCAGGTACTCGAACGGCACGTCCTGGTGGTCGTACGCGGTGAGCGCCTTCTGCCGGACCCGGCCGAGCAGTTCGGCGAAGCCGGGGTCCCCGCCGGTGTCGGTGCGCAGCACCAGGGTGTTGACGAAGAACCCGACGAGTTCGTCCAGCGCCTGGTCGGTTCGGCCGGCGATCGGGCTGCCGATCGTGAGATCCGTGCCGGCTCCGAGCCGGGTGAGCAGGGCGGCGAGGCCGGCCTGGAGCACCATGAACATGCTGGCGCCGCGCGCGGCGGCCAGGTCCCGCAGGGCCTGGTGCAGTTCGGCGTCCAGTCGGACCACGACCCGGTCGCCCCGCTGGGAGGCCACCGGCGGGCGCGGCCGGTCGGCGGGCAGCTGCAGCTGCTGCGGGATGCCGGCCAGCTCCTCCTTCCAGTAGGCCAGTTGCCGGGCGAACAGGCTGTCCGGGTCGGCGGCGTCCCCCAGCAGGTCCCGCTGCCAGGCGGTGTAGTCGGCGTACTGCACCGGCAACGGGGACCACTGCGGGGCGTCGCCCCGGCAACGGGCCGCGTAGGCCGCGGCGAGGTCACCGGAGAGCGGGCCCATCGACCAGCCGTCGGCTGCGATGTGGTGCACCACGACCAGCAGCACGTGCCGGTCGGGGGCGAGGGCGTACAGCTCCGCCCGGACCGGCGGTTCCGCGGCCAGGTCGAAGCCGCGTCGGGCCGTCTCGGCCAGCCGCTCGGGCAGCCCGCTCTCGTCCAGCTCGACCAGCGGCAGCGCCGGGTGCGCCCGGGCGGTGCTCAGCACGACCTGGTACGGCACGCCGGCGATCTCGTGGAAGACCGTCCGCAGGCTCTCGTGCCGGGCGATCACGTCCGCGAGCGCGGCGTGCAGGGCCGGGCGGTCCAGTTCGCCGGTCAGGCTCAGCGCGAGCGGCATGTTGTAGGTGGCGCTCGGTCCGTCCATCCGGTGCAGGAACCACAGGCGGCGCTGGGCGAAGGACAGCGGCACCCTCTCCCGGCCTTGGTGGCCGGGAGGTGCCCCCACGGGCCGTGGCCGGGCGGTGAGCGCGGGCCGCGCCGTTCCGGAGCCGTCCATGCGGGCGGCCAGCCCGGCCACGGTCGGGGTCTCGAACAGTGTCCGGACCTCCAGCTCGGCGCCGAGGGTGGCCCGGACCCGGGACGCCAGCCGGGTCGCCAGCAGGGAGTGTCCCCCGAGGTCGAAGAAGCTGTCGTCGACGCCGACCTGCGCCAGGCCCAGCACCTCGGCGAACAGCTCGGCGAGGAGCTGCTCCTGCGGGGTGCGCGGCGCCCGCCCGGCCGCGACCGGGCCGAGGTCGGGTGCGGGCAGCGCGCGGCGGTCGAGCTTGCCGTTGGCCGTCAGGGGCAGCGCCTCCAGCGCCACGAACGCCGACGGGACCAGGTAGTCGGGCAGCCGGCCCCGCAGCCAGTCACGGAGTTCGCCGAGGAGGGCGCCGGTGCCCCGGCTGCCGGTCGGGCGGTTGGTCAGCGCGGACAGCGCGGACGGCGTCCCGCCCGTGGCCCGGGCCGACCGGTACGCCTCGACCGGGGAGCCGTGGAGCGCCTGCGGGTCGGTGAAGACGACGTCCACGGCGTCCGCCGCGGTGGCCGACCAGGTGACGACCGCCGGGCGGCCGAACTCCGCCCCGAGGGAGCGGAAGTCCTCCGGGTCGGGGAGGGAGTCGGCGTCCTCCGGGGCGTGCAACCGTTCCAGCAGCTCGGCGAGCGAGCCGTCCCCGTTCTGCACCGCCCGGGCCAGGGCGGCCTCCCGCACCACGCGGCGGTTCGGCACCCCGGTGATCCGCAGCAGGTCGGCGGGCGGCTGGGCGAGCAGTGCGCGAAGCTCGGCCGGCCCGGCGACCTGCCGTCCCCACGCCAACTCCACGGACCGCTGCGGGACCGCCGGGGTGACCGGTGACCGGTGCAGCGTCACGTCGTACCGGTAGCGGCTCAGTTCGTTGTGGTGACGGCCGCTCCTGACCTCGACGGCCACCGCGCCGATGTCCGTGCCCATGTCCGTGCCGTGCTCCCGCAGGGCGGTGAAGAAGTCCGGGTCGACCAGGAGTTCCTTCTCCACCCGGACGGCCTGCTCGACGGCCCGGCGCACCGCGCCGAGGTCGGCGCCTTCGCCGATCCGGTGGAGTCGGACGGCGGTGGCCAGCGGGCGCAGCAGCCGGAGGTTGCGGACGTCGCCGACGAACAGCACACCGCCGGGGGCGAGCAGCCCCATCAGCTTCCCGATCACGTCGGCGAGGTACTCGGCGGACGGGAAGTACTGCACCACCGAGTTGATCACGACGGTGTCGAACTGCCCGGCCGGCAGCCCGTCGGTGTCGTGTGCCGGGCGGGTCTGCAGCACCACGCGCCCGGCCAGGTCCTCCTGCCCGGCCACCTGGGCGGTCAGTGCCTCGATCGCGGTGGCGGAGAAGTCGGTCGCCCAGTACGTCTCGCAGTGCGGTGCGACCTGTGAGAGCAGCAGACCGGTGCCGACGCCGATCTCCAGTACCCGGCGGGGGCGCAGGGCCAGGATGCGGGAGACGGTCGCGTCCCGCCACTCCCGCATCTGCTCGACGGGGATCGGGCTCGCGTCGTAACTGCTGTTCCAGCCGACGAAGTTCTGGCCGAAGCCGGCGTCCTCGGGCGCGATGGGCAGGGCGTCGTAGATGTCCTGCCACTCCCCCACGTGGTCCGCTTCGAGGCCGCTGTCCCGGGACCCGTCCCGGCGCGGGACGACGTAGCCGACGAGCCGGTCGTCCTGGGCGAGGACCGCGGCCCGGGCGACGGCGGGGTGCTCGGCCAACGCGGACTCGATCTCGCCGGGTTCGATCCGGAAGCCGCGGACCTTCACCTGCTGGTCGGCTCGGCCGACGTACTCCAGCTCGCTGTCACTGCGCCGGCGCACCAGGTCACCGGTGCGGTACATCAGAGCGCCCGGAGAGCCGAACGGGCAGGCGACGAACCGTCCGGCCGTCAGACCGGGCCGGTTCAGGTAGCCGCGGGCCAGACCCGCGCCCGCGACGTACAGCTCGCCGGGCACGCCGGGCGGCACCGGCCGCAGCCGGTCGTCCAGCACGTACACCCGGGTGTTGGCGATCGGCCGGCCGATCGGCGGTGCGCCGCCCGTTCCCGGGGACAGCGGGTCGCTCATCGTCGCGCACACCGTGGTCTCGGTCGGACCGTACGCGTTGATCATCCGCCGGCCCGTGGCCCAGCGGTCCACCAGCTCCGGCGGGCACGCCTCGCCCGCCACGACCAGCGTGGACACGGTCACCGCGCCCTCCGGCACGGCGGCGAGGACGGACGGGGGCACGGTCACGTGGGTGACCGCGAGGCCGGGGTCGGTCAGTGCGGCGACCGGGTCCGCCGCCGGGGGCAGCACCAGGGTCGCGCCGCGCAGCAGGGCGGTGTAGATCTCCGACACCGAGGCGTCGAAGCTCGGTGAGGCGAACTGGAGCACCCGGCTGCCGGGTTCGATCGCGAACCGCTCGATCTGGGCGGCGACCAGGCTGGCGACCCCGCCGTGGGCGACCACGACGCCCTTGGGGCGGCCGGTCGAACCCGAGGTGTAGATCACGTAGGCGGGGTGCCGGACGTCGAGCGCGACGACCGGATCCGTGCCCGGCCAGTCGCCCTCGCTCACCATGGCGGGGTCGTCGACCATCACCGTCGGCCGGGCGTCCGCCAGCATGAAGTCGATCCGCGCCTGCGGGTACGCCGGATCCACCGGCAGGTACGCCGCCCCGGCCTTCAGCACCCCCAGGACCGCCACCACCGACTCCACCGAACGCGGCAACGCCACCGCCACCAACCGCTCAGGACCCACACCCCGCGCGATCAACGCATGCGCGAACCGGTTCGCCCGAACATCCAACTCTCGGTACGTCAATGCGACATCGCCGCACACCAGCGCCACCGCATCCGGCGTTGCCGCCACCCGGGCGGCGAAGGCCTGCGGCACCGGAACGGCGCCCACCTCGCGGGCGGTCTCGTTGCCCCGTTCCAGCAGCCGGTGCCACTCGTCGCCGTCGAGGAGGTCGATCCTCCCGATCGCCCGGTCCGGGTCGGCGGTGACCGCCTCCAGCAGGAGCGTCCAGCGTCGGACCAGGGCCTCGACCGTCGAGCGGTCGAACAGGTCGGTGGCGTACTCCGCCGCGCCGAGGATCCCGGCCGGCTCCCCGTCCGGACCGAACTGCTCGACCAGGCTCACCCCGAGGTCGAACTTGGCGGTTCCGGTGGCCACCGCGTAGGTGGCGACCTCCAGGCCGGGCAGCGAGAAGCGGCCCATCGGGGCGTTCTGCACGGCCAGGATGGTCTGGAACAGCGGGTGGTGCGACAGCGACCGGGACGGGTTGAGCACCTCCACCAGGTGCTCGAAGGGCACGTCCTGGTGCGCGTACGCCGACAGCGCCGTCTCCCGCACCCGCCCCAGCAACTCGGCGAAGCTCGGATCACCGCTCGTGTCGGTGCGCAGCACCAGCGTGTTCACGAAGAACCCGACCAGCTCGTCCAGCGCCTCGTCGGTCCGCCCGGCGATCGGGCTGCCGATCGGGATGTCCGTGCCCGCACCCAGCCGGGTGTACAGCGCCGCCAGCGCGGCCTGCAGCACCATGAACAGGCTGGTACCGGTGTTCCGCGCCAGCTCGGTCAGTGCGGTGTGCAGCTCGGGGCTCAGCTTCAGGCCGACGTGGTCGCCGTGCCGGCCGGCGACGGCCGGCCTCGGCCGGTCGGCCGGCAGCCGGAGCAGCTCCGGCAGGTCGGACAGCTGGCGCTTCCAGTAGTCGAGCTGCTCGGTGAACCGGCTCTGCGGGTCGGTGGCGTCGCCGAGCAGGTCGCGCTGCCAGAGCGTGTAGTCGGCGTACTGCACCGGCAGGTCCGACCAGCTCGGCGCGCGGCCCTCGCTCCGGGCGGCGTACGCCTCGGCGAGGTCGCGGGCCAGCGGGCCGGTGGACCAGCCGTCACCGGCGATGTGGTGCATGACCAGCAGCAGCACGTGTTCGTCCGGCGCGAGTGCGAACAGCTCCGCCCGCAGCGGCGGCTCCGCCGCCAGGTCGAAGGGCCGCCGGGCGAACTCGGCGAGCCGATCGTGCAGTTCGGGCTGCGAGACCTCGGTCAGCCGGGCCCGGGGCCGGGCCGCGACCGGGCCCAGGACCCGCTGGCAGGGAACGCCGTCCACCTCCGGGAACACCGTCCGCAGGCTCTCGTGCCGGGCCACCACGTCGGCCAGCGCCTCGTCCAGTGCCGACCGGTCGAGCGTTCCGGTCAGCTGGAGGGCCAGCGGGATGTGGTAGGTCGCGGCCGCGCCGTCCATGCGGTGCAGGAACCAGAGCCGGCGCTGGGCGAAGGACAGCGGTACGGCCTCCGGCCGCTCCCGGGCGGCCAGTGTCGGGCGAGTACGGCCGGCCTCCGCCAGTGCCCCGGCCAGACCCGCCACCGTGGGCGCCTGGAACAGCGCGCGCAGCCCCAGCTCCACGCCGAGCACCGAGCGCACCCGAGCGGCCAGCCGGGTGGCGAGCAGGGAGTGCCCGCCGAGGTCGAAGAAGTCCTCGTCGACCCCGACCTGCGGCCGGCCCAGCACCTCGGCGAACAGCTCGCACAGGATCTGCTCCTGCGGGGTGCGCGGGGCCCGGCCCGCCCCCCTGGCCGTGGCCTCGGGCACGGGCAGCGCCGCCCGGTCCAGCTTCCCGTTCGGTGTCAGCGGCAGTACGTCCAGCAGCACGAACGCCGACGGCACCAGGTAGTCCGGCAGTCGCTCGCGCAGGTACGCCGCCAGCTCCGCCGCGATCACCCCGCTTCCCGCCACGGGGACGACGTACGCGACGATCCGGTCCTCCCGGGCCAGGACCGCCGACTGCGCGACGGCGGAGTGACCGGCCAGGGCCGCCTCGATCTCGCCGGGTTCGATCCGGAAGCCGCGCACCTTCACCTGCTGGTCGGCGCGGCCGACGTACTCCAACTCGCCTCCCCCAGCGCCCCCAGCCTGGAGGCTGGGAGGTGCCCCCACCGGCCGGGGGGACCCCCAGGTGCGCCGGCGCACCAGGTCACCGGTGCGGTACATCAGGGCGCCCGGAGAGCCGAACGGGCAGGCGACGAACCGTCCGGCCGTCAGGTCCGGCCGGTTCAGGTAGCCGCGGGCCAGACCCGCGCCCGCGACGTACAGCTCCCCCGTCACCCCCGGCGGCACCACGCGCAGCCGCTCGTCGAGCACGTACACCCGGAAGCCTGCGACCGCACGGCCGATCGGCGGCAGGCCGCCCGTTCCCGGGGACAGCGGGTCGCTCATCGTCGCGCACACCGTGGTCTCGGTCGGACCGTACGCGTTGATCATCCGCCGGCCCGTGGCCCAGCGGTCCACCAGCTCCGGCGGGCACGCCTCGCCCGCCACCACCAGGGTGGTGGCCGTGACGTCGGTACTGTCCACCGCTGCCAGGGCCGACGGCGGCAGCGTCACATGGGTGACGCCGAGCCGCTGGTCCGTCAGGGCCTCCAGCGGGGCGTCCGCCGGGGCCAGGACGAGGGCGGCACCGCTGAGCAGGGCGCTGCACAGGTCCCAGAAGGACGCGTCGAAGCTGGGCGAGGCGAACTGGAGCACCCGGCTGCCGGGCGCCACGCCGAGCCGCTCGACCTGCGCCGCCACCAGGCCCGACACGCCGGAGTGGCTGACCACGACGCCCTTGGGGCGGCCGGTCGAACCCGAGGTGTAGATCACGTACGCCGGGTGCCGGACGTCGAGCGCGACCACCGGATCCGTGCCCGGCCACTCGCCCTCGACCACCACGGCGGGGTCGTCGACCACCAGCACGGGCCGGGCGTCCGCCAGCATGAAGTCGATCCGCGCCTGCGGGTACGCCGGATCCACCGGCAGGTACGCCGCCCCGGCCTTCAGCACCCCCAGGACCGCCACCACCGACTCCACCGAACGCGGCAACGCCACCGCCACCAACCGCTCAGGACCCACACCCCGCGCGATCAACGCATGCGCGAACCGGTTCACCCGAACGTCCAACTCGCGATACGTCAACTCCGCATCACCACACACCAACGCCACCGCGTCCGGCGCCACCGCCACCCGGGCGGCGAACAGCTCCGGAAGGCTCACCCCGACCGCCCCGCCCTCGACGGCGGGCAGCAGCTCGCGGCGCTCCTCGGCCGACAGCAGGTCGATCCCGCCGATCGGCTGGTCGGGCGCGGCGGCGACCGCGGCCAGCAGCCTGGTCCACCGGGCGACCAGGTCCTCGACCGTCGAGCGGTCGAACAGATCGGTGCTGTACTCGACCGCACCGCTGAGCCCGGCCGGCACGCCACCGGGCCCGTGCTCCTCTGCGAACCCGAAGGTCAGGTCGAGCCGGGCGGTCCCGGTGAGCACGCTCATCCCGGAGACCCGCAGACCCGGCAGCTCGAAGTCACCGGTCGGCGCGTTCTGCACGACCAGCCCGGTCTGGTACAGCGGGTGGTGGGACAGCGAGCGGGACGGGTTCACCGCCTCCACCAGGTGCTCGAACGGCACGTCCTGGTGCGCGTACGCCGACAGTGCCGTCTCCCGCACCCGCCCCAGCAACTCGGCGAAGCTCGGATCACCGCTCGTGTCGGTGCGCAGCACCAGGGTGTTGATGAAGAACCCGACCAGGTCCTCCAGTGCCTCGTCGGTCCGCCCCGCGATCGGGCTCCCGATCGGAATGTCCGTCCCCGCACCCAGCCGGGTGTACAGCGCCGCCAATGCCGCCTGCAGCACCATGAACAGGGTCGCACCCGAGCGGCGCGCCAACTCCACCAGAGCCGCGTGCAGTTCGGCTTCGATCCGGAGCTCCAGCAGGTCACCGCCGTACGACATGGCGGCCGGGCGCGGCCGGTCGGCGGGCAGCTGCAGCTGCTCGGGCAGCCCGGCCAGCGCCTGCGTCCAGTAGGCGACCTGGCGGGCGAACACGCTGTCCCCGTCGTGCTCGTCGCCCAAGACCTCGTGCTGCCACAGCGTGTAGTCGCCGTACGTCACCGGCAGCGGCGGCCAGGCGGGTGCCCCGCCATCCCGCCGGGTGGCGTAGGCGGTGGCCAGGTCGCGGGCCAGCGGGCCCATGGACCAGCCGTCACCGGCGATGTGGTGCATCACCACCAGCAGCACGTGCTCGTCCGGCGCGAGTGCGAACAGCTCCGCCCGCAGCGGCACTTCCGAGGTCAGGTCGAAGCCGCGCACCGCCGCCTCGCGCAGCAG
Source organism: Kitasatospora sp. NPDC059599 (assembly GCF_042735125.1). Lineage (NCBI taxonomy): Bacteria > Bacillati > Actinomycetota > Actinomycetes > Kitasatosporales > Streptomycetaceae > Kitasatospora > Kitasatospora sp. NPDC059599. The sequence continues at coordinate 19,020 of NZ_JBHWCL010000028.1, forward strand.
GGCGGGCACCTCCGCCTCGCCGGCCGCGCGCACGGCCAGCGGGACCGGCACCTCGGCGGGGTCCAGCACCCGCTGGTGCGGGACGCCCGCGATGTGCGGGAACACCGTCCGCAGGGTCTCGTGCCGGGTCAGCACGTCGGTGAGCGCGGCGCTCAGCGCGGCCCGGTCGAGGTCGCCGGACAGCCTCAGCGCCAACGGCATGTGGTAGGTGGCGCTCGGCGCCCCGAACTGCTGGAGGAACCAGAGCCGGCGCTGGGAGAACGACAACGGCATGGGCTCGCGGCGGGGCCTGGGCACCAGGGCCTGCCGTGCGGTGCCGGCGCCGGGCAGCCCGGTCGCCAGCCCGGCGGGGGTCGGGGTCCGGAACAGGCTTCGCAGCTCCAGCTCGACCCCGAGGGTCGCACGGATCCGCGAGACCAGCCGGGTGGCGAGCAGGGAGTGCCCGCCGAGGTCGAAGAAGTCCTCGTCGACCCCGACCCGTGGACGGCCCAGCACCTCGGCGAACAGCTCGCACAGGATCTGCTCCTGCGGGGTGCGCGGCGCCCGGCCCGCCCCCCTGGCCGTGGCCTCGGGCACCGGCAGCGCCGCCCGGTCCAGCTTCCCGTTCGGCGTCAGCGGCAGTACGTCCAGCAGCACGAACGCCGACGGCACCAGGTAGTCCGGCACCCGGTCGCGCAGGTACGCCGCCAGCTCCACCGCGGTCACCCCGCTTCCCGCCACGGGGACGACGTACGCGACGATCCGGTCCTCCCGGGCCAGGACCGCGACCTGGGCGACGCCCGGGTGCGCGGTCAGCTCGGCCTCGATCTCGCCCGGCTCGACCCGGAAGCCGCGCACCTTCACCTGGTGGTCGACCCGGCCGGCGAACTCCAGCTCCCCTTCGGCACGCCAGCGGGCCAGGTCGCCGGTGCGGTACATCAGCGCGCCCGCCGGACCGTACGGGTCGGCGACGAAGCGCCCGGCGGTGAGCCCGGGCCGGTTCAGGTAGCCGCGGGCCAGGCCCGTCCCGGCCAGGTACAGCTCACCCAGCACACCGGGGGCCACCGGTCGCAGCGCCGAATCCAGCACATACACCCGGCAGTTGGCGATCGGACGGCCGATCGGCACCGGCAGCGGGCAGTCGGCGGGGTCGGCCGGCAGCGGGTAGGCGGTGATCACATGGGTCTCGGCGGGCCCGTAGTGGTTGTGCAGCACCCGGCCCGGCCGGCGGGCCTGGAAGCGGCGCACCGCACCGCTCAGCCGCATCGCCTCGCCGGCCTGCGCGACCAGCCGCAGGCTCGGCAGCGCCAGCCCGGCCTCCTCGGCGGCCTCGGCCAGCGCCTCGACCACCAGGTTGGGCGCGAACAGCTCCTCGACCCGGTGCCGGTCCAGCCAGTGCGCGAACAGCTCGGCGCTGCGCCGCTGTTCCTCGGTCGGCACCACCAGGGTCTTGCCGTACAGCAGCGCGGAGAGCACCTCCTGCACCGAGACGTCGAAGCTGATCGCGGTGAACTGCGCGGTGCGCGTGCCGGGTTCCCCGCCGACGGCCCGGTGGTGCCACTCCAGCAGGTTCAGCAGCCCGGCGGCGGGCATCACCACGGCCTTGGGCCGACCGGTCGAGCCGGAGGTGTAGATGACGTAGGCCGGGTGCCGTGCGTCCACGGGGACGGCCGGATCGTGCTCCGGCTGCACGTCGGACGGTGTGACGGCCGCGAGGTCGTCGAGCACCACGGCCGGGCGCGCGTCCTCCAGCATGTACGCGATGCGGGCGGCCGGGTAGTCCGGGTCGACCGGCAGGTACGCCGCGCCCGTCTTGAGCACGGCGAGGACGGCGACCACCAGCTCGGCCGAGCGCGGCAGCCGCAGGGCGACGGTCCGCTCCGGTCCGACCCCGCGCGCGATCAGCGCGTGGGCCAGGCGGTTGGCCCGGCGGTTCAGCTCGCGGTAGGTCAGCGCGGTGTCCTCGAACACCACGGCCGGGGCCTCCGGGGTCGCCCGGACCCGCGCCTCGAACAGCGCGGGCAGATCAGCCGTGGCGACCGGGCGGGCGGTGTCGTTGCGGGCGACCAGCAGCTCGTGCCGCTCCTCGGCGGTGAGGACGTCGATCCGGCTCAGCGGCCGGTCCGGCTCGGCGGCCACCGCGGCCAGCAGCCGCAGCCACCGGTCGACCAGCGTCTCCACCGTGGTGTGGTCGAACAGGTCGGTGCTGTACTCGACCCGCCCGACGATGCCCTCGGCCGGCCCGCCGGTGCCGCCGCGTTCCAGCAGGTGGAAGCCGAGATCGAACATCGCGGTGGGCGTGCGCACCAGGAGGATCTCGGAGCCCAGGCCGTCCAGCGCGAACTCGGTGCGGGGCACGTTCTGCAGCGCCAGCAGCACCTGGAACAGCGGCTGCCGGGCGAGTGACCGGGACGGGTTGAGGGCCTCGACGACGTGCTCGAACGGCAGGTCCTGGTGGGCGTAGGCGGCCAACGCGGCCTCCCGGACCCGGGCCAGCAGCTCCGCGAAGGTCGGGTCGCCCGAGGTGTCGGTGCGCAGCACCAGGGTGTTGACGAAGAAGCCGACGAGTTCGTCCAGGGCCTGGTCCGTCCGCCCGGCGATCAGGCTGCCGACCGGGATGTCCGTGCCCGCGCCGAGCTTGTCGAGCAGCGATGCCAGGGCGGCCTGCAGCACCATGTACACGCTGGCGCCGTGCTCCCGGCCCAGCCGGACCAGGCCGGCGTGCAGGTCGGGGTCCAGTTCGACGTCGAGGTGCGCGCCGGCGTAGGTGGGGGTCGCGGGGCGGTGGCGGTCCGCGGGGAGCCGGAGCTGCTCCGGCAGGTCGGCCAGCGTCCGCGTCCAGTGGTCCGTCTGGCGGGCGAACAGGCTGTCCGGGTCGGCCGCGTCGCCGAGCAGCCGGTGCTGCCACAGGGTGTAGTCGGCGTACTGCACGGGCAGGGGCGCCCACTGCGGCTCCTCGCCCCGGCGGCGCGCCGCGTACGCGGTGGCCAGGTCGGTGGACAACGGGCCCAGCGACCAGCCGTCACCGGCGATGTGGTGCATCACCACCAGCAGCACGTGCTCGTCCGACGCCGCCTCGAACAGCTCTGCGCGCAGCGGCGGTTCGGTCGCGAGGTCGAATCCGCGCGCCGCCGCTGCCGTCAGCAGCTCCGGCAGGTCGGCCTCGCCCACCCGGGTGACGACCAGCCGGGGTGGGGCCGTTCCGGCGTCCAGCACCTCCTGGCGGGGGACCCCGTCGACCTGGGGGTAGATCGTGCGCAGGCTCTCGTGCCGGGCGACGAGGTCGCCGAGCGCGGCCTGCAGGGCGGTCCGGTCGAGTTCGCCGGTCAGCCGCCACGCCAGCGGCATGTTGTAGACCGGGCCGGCGTCCTCCAGCTGGTGCAGGAACCACAGCCGTCGCTGCGCGAAGGACAGCGGGACCGTCTCCCGGCGCCCGCGGCCCGGCGGCCGGGAGGCGCCCCCGTCGGCCGGGGTCGCGCCCAGGGGCCGCTCCGCGCGGCGCAGCGCGGGCCTCGCCCGGCCGGCCCCGCCGATCCCGGCGGCCAGCCCGGCCACCGTCGGCGTCTCGAAGAGGGCGCGCAGCTCCAGTTCCACCCCGAGGGCGGCACGCGCCCGGGCGACCAGCCGGGTGGCGAGCAGGGAGTGCCCGCCGAGGGCGAAGAAGTCGTCGTCGGCCCCGACCTCGGCCACGCCCAGCACCTCGGCGAACAGCTCCGCGAGGACCTGTTCCTGCGGGGTGCGCGGGGCCCGGCCGGTCCGCGGTGCGGTGTGGACGGGTGCGGGCAGCGCGCGCCGGTCCAGCTTGCCGGTGGGTGTCAGCGGCAGGCCGTCCAGGGGCACGAAGGCCGCTGGGACCATGTGGTCCGGCAGTCGCTCGCGCAGGTGTGCCCGCAGTTCGTCCGGCCGGAGTTCCGCCCCGGCGACGGCGACCGGGTAGGCGACCAGCCGTGCGTCCCCTGCGCGGTCCTCCCGGACGGCCACCGCGGCCTGGGCGACCTGCGGGTGTGCCGCCAACGCCGCCTCGATCTCGCCGAGTTCGATCCGGAAGCCGCGCACCTTGACTTGGTCGTCGGTCCGGCCGAGGAACTCCAGGTTGCCGGACGCGTCCCAGCGCACCAGGTCTCCGGTGCGGTACATCCGCGTGCCGCTCGGACCGAACGGGTCCGCCACGAACCGTGCCGCGGTGAGCCCCGGCCGGTTCAGGTAGCCGCGGGCCAGGCCCGCTCCGGCGAGGTACAGCTCGCCCGCCACGCCCGCGGGCACGGGCTGCAGCGTGCCGTCGAGGACGTGCAGCCGGATGCCCCCGAGCGGCCGGCCGATCACCGGGCGCGGACTCGATTCCAGCGGTGCCACCACGGCGTCCACCGTGCATTCGGACGGCCCGTAGTAGTTCAGGCAGGACACGCCCTCGACGGCCCGCAGCCGCTCCCACAGCTGGTCCGGAACGGCCTCCCCGCCCATCGAGACCACCGCGGGACGGCGCTCCGGGTCGTCCAGGAGCCCCCGTGCGACGAGCACGTGCAGGTAGGAAGGGGTGGCGTTGACGTAGTCCAGTCCGGCGCGCGCGACGTAGTCGACGAAGGCGTCCGGGTCGGACCAGGTCGCCTCGTCCAGGACGTGCAGTTCGTGGCCCGCGTACAGGCCGGACAGCTGGTCGCAGGAGGCGTCGAACGACACCGAGGTGGTCAGCCCGATGCGCAGCCGCTCCTTCGTCCGCCGGGGGAACAGCAGCGGACGCTGGCTGACGAACAGGTTGAGCAGGCCGGCGTGGGTGGACACCACGCCCTTGGGCCGGCCGGTGGAGCCGGAGGTGTAGATCACGTAGGCCGGGTGCCCCGGGGAGACGGCCACCAGGGGGTCCGTCGCCGGGCCGTCGGCCACCGGGGCGGCCGTCGCCGGGTCGTCGAGCACCAGCCACCCGGCCGGACCGGCCTCCGGCAGTCGGCCCCGGGTCCGGGCGTCGGTCACCGCCAGGACCGGGCCGGCGTCGTCGAGCATGTGCCCGATCCGCGCGGCCGGGTACGCGGGATCGACCGGGACGTAGGCCGCCCCGGCCTTGAGCACCGCGAGGATCGCCACCACCAGCTCGGCGGACCTCGGCAGGGCCACCGCCACCAGCCGTTCCGGCCCCGCGCCCCGCGCGATCAGGGCGTGCGCCAGCCGGTTCGCCCGTGCGTCCAGCTCCGCGTAGGTCAGCGAGACGTCCCCGCAGACCAGCGCCACCAGGTCCGGCGTCGCCCGCACCTGCGCCCGGAACAGCTCGGACACGCTCGCGGCCGGAAGCTCCACCTCCGGTCCGGTGCCCAGGGCCGTCAGGTCCTCGCGCTCCTCCGCGGAGAGCAGGCCGTACCGGCTGAGCCGCCTCCGCGGGTCGGCGACCGCGGCCCGGAGCAGCCGCTCCCAGCGGCCGATCATCGTCTCGACGGTGGCCGGGTCGTAGAGGTCGTCGGCGTACTCGACGAGCCCGTCGATCCCCTCCGGGGAACCGTCCTGCCCCTGCCGCTCGGACATGGTGAAGATCAGGTCGAGCTTGGCGGTGGTCGTCGTCAGCGGCATGTCGTCGACACGCAACCCGGGCGGCGCGAAGTCGGCCCGGGGCGCGTTCTGCAGCACCAGCATGACCTGGAACAGCGGGTGGTGCGCCAGCGAGCGCACCGGGTTGAGGGCTTCGACCAGGTGCTCGAACGGCAGGTCCTGGTGGGCGTAGCCGGCCAGCGAGGTGTCCCGGACCCGCTCCAGCAGCTCGGCGAAGGTCGGGTCGCCCGAGGTGTCGGTACGGAACACCAGGGTGTTGACGAAGTAGCCGACCAGCTCGTCCAGTGCCTGGTCGGTCCGGCCGGCGACCGGGCTGCCGACCGGGATGTCGTCGCCCGCGCCGAGCTTGCTCAGCAACGCCGCCAGCCCCGCCTGGAGGACCATGAACAGACTGGTGCCGTGCTCGCGGGCGAGCTCGCGCAGGCCGCGGTGCAGTTCGGCGTCCATTCCGGCACGCACGAAGCCGCCCCGGTGCGAGGCGGCCGCCGGGCGGGGCCGGTCGGCGGGCAGCTGGATCCGCTCCGGGAGACCGGCCAACTGCTCCGTCCAGTAGGCCGCCTGGCGGGCCAACGGGCTGTCCCGGTCGGTGGAGTCGCCGAGCAGCTCGTGCTGCCACAGGGTGTAGTCGGCGTACTGGACCGGCAGTTCCTCCCACTGCGGCTCCTCGCCGCGGCAGCGCGCCGCGTAGGCGGCGGTCAGGCCCTGCGCGAGCGGGCCCAGCGACCAGCCGTCACCCGCGATGTGGTGGAGCACCAGCTGGACCACGTGCTCGTCGGGCGCCAGCTCGAACAGCGCGACCCGCAACGGCACGTCGGCCGCCAGGTCGAACGGCCGGTCCTTCGCCGCCGCCATCAGGGCGGGCAGCTCGGCCTCGGTGGCCCGGCTCACGAGCAGCCGCGGGCGGGCCGCGACGACGTCCAGCACCTGCTGGTACGGGACACCGTCGACAGCCGGGAAGACGGTGCGCAGGCTCTCGTGCCGCCCGACCACGTCCGCCACCGCGGCCTCCAGGGCCCGCCGGTCCAGGTCCCCGGACAGCCGCCAGGAGAGGGAGATGTGGTAGTTCGGGCCGGCGCCCTCCAGCTGGTGCAGGAACCACAGCCGCCGCTGCGCGAACGACAGCGGGATCACCTCGGGGCGCTCGCGCCGTACCAGGGCGGCCTGCGCCGGTCCGGCCGCCACCAGGGCGGCGGCCAGGCCGGCCGGGGTCGGCGCCTCGAACAGGGCGCGCAGGGGCATCTCCACGCCGAGCGTCGCGCGGATCCGGGCGGCCAGGCGGGTGGCGAGCAGGGAGTGCCCGCCCAGGTCGAAGAAGCCGTCCTCGACGCCGGCCGACGCGACGCCGAGGACCTCGGCGAACAGCTCGCAGAGCACCTGCTCCTGCGGAGTGCGCGGCGAGCGGCCGGCAGCAGCAGCCGGGGCCTGGTCGGGGGCGGGCAGGGCCCGGTGGTCCAGCTTGCCGTTGGCCGTCAGCGGCAGCGCGTCCAGCACGACGAACGCCGACGGCACCATGTGCTCCGGCAGCCGCTCGACCAGGTGCTCGCGCAGGTCGGCCGGACGCGGTCCGGCGCCGGCGACCGGGACCAGGTAGGCGACCAGCCGGGTGTCGTCGGCGCGGTCCTGCCGGGCCAGGACGGCGACCTGGGCGACGCCGGGGTGCGCGGCCAGCGCCGCCTCGATCTCGCCGAGCTCGATCCGGAAGCCGCGCACCTTCACCTGCTGGTCGGCCCGGCCGACGTAGCGCAGGCTGCCTCCCCCGGCGCCCCCGGCCCGGAGGCTGGGAGGTGCCCCCACCGGCCGGGGGGACCCCCATGCGGCCCGGCGCACCACGTCCCCGCTGCGGTACATCCGCGATCCCGGCGGTCCGAACGGGTCCGCCACGAACCGCCCGGCGGTCAGGCCCGGACGGTTCAGGTAGCCGCGCGCCAGGCCGGGGCCCGCGACGTACAGCTCGCCGGGCACGCCCGGGGGCACCGGTCGCAGGCCGTCGTCGAGCACGTAGGTCCGCAGGTCCGGCAGGGCGGCGCCGATCTGCCCGGCGGCGGCGCCGGAACGGTCGAGCGCCGCGTACGTGACGTGCACCGTGGTCTCGGTGATGCCGTACATGTTGACCAGGCGCGGCGCGTCCTCCGGGTGCCGTTCGTACCAGCTCGCGAGCCGGGCGTGCTCCAGCGCCTCGCCGCCGAACACCACCGTGCGCAGGGCGAGTTCACGCGGCTGCTCGGCGTCCGCCTGCATCAGCTGGTAGAAGGCGGACGGCGTCTGGTTGAGCACCGTCACCCGCTCGCGGGCGAGGAGTTCCAGGAACCGCCCGGGCGAGCGGCTGGTCTCGTGGTCCACGACCACCAGGCGGCCGCCGTGCAGCAGCGCGCCCCACAGCTCCCACACGGAGAAGTCGAAGGCGTAGGAGTGGAAGAGCGTCCACACGTCCTCGGCGGTGAAGCCGAACAGCTCCTCCGTCGTCCGGAACAGGCGCACCACGTTGCGGTGCGGGACCACCACGCCCTTGGGGTTGCCGGTGGAGCCGGAGGTGTGGATGACGTAGGCGGCGTGGCCGGGATCGACGGCGGCCTCCGGGTCCGTGTCCGGCAGCCCGTCCGGGCCGGCGGTGTCCAGGAGCAGCCGGTCCAGGTGGTCCGCCCCCGGCAGCTCGCCGGTCCGGCTCGTGGTCACGAGCAGCGCGGGCCGGGTGTCCCGGAGCAGGTAGGAGATCCGGGCCGGCGGGTACGCCGGGTCGATCGGCACGTAGGCCCCGCCGGCCTTGAGCACCGCGAGGACGGCCACGACCAGCTCGGCCGAGCGCGGCAGGGCCAGCGCCACCAGCTGCTCCGGGCCGACCCCGCGGGCGATCAGGGCGTGCGCGAGCCGGTTGGCGCGGGCGTTCAACTCTCCGTACGTCAGGGTGACTTCGCCGTCCGTGAGGGCGACCGCGGCCGGGTCGGCCCGCACCTGCCGCTCGAACAGCGCGGTCAGGCTGTGCTCGGGCAGCTCCCCGCTCCGGTCGGCGGCGGCCGGCAGCAGCGCGCGGAGCTCGTCCGCGGACAGCACGTCCACCCGGCCGATCCGTCGGCCGGGGTCGGCGACGACGGCGCGCAGCAGCCGCAGCCACCGCTCGACGATCCCCGCCGCGGTGGACTCGTCGAACAGGTCGGTGCTGTACTCCAGGACGCCCGAGAGCCCCTCGGGCCGCTCGGCCAGGATGAAGGTCAGGTCGCACTTGGCCGTCCCGGTGTGCACCAGGTCGGTCGTCACCCGCAGCCCGGGCAGGTCGAAGGCGCCGAGCGGCGCGTTCTGCAGGGCGAGCATGGTCTGGAACAGCGGGTGGTGCGCCAGCGTCCGGGTCGGGTTCAGCGCCTCCACCAGGTGCTCGAACGGCACGTCCTGGTGCGCGTACGCGGCCAGCGCGTCGGAGCGCACCCGGCCCAGCAGTTCGGTGAACGACGGGTCGCCGGACAGGTCGGTGCGCAGCACCAGGGTGTTGACGAAGAAGCCGACCAGCTCGTCCAGGGCCTCGTCGGTGCGTCCGGCGATCGGGGTGCCGATCGGGACGTCGCTGCCCGCGCCGAGCTTGCCCAGCAGGGCGGCCAGTCCGGCCTGCAGCACCATGAAGAGGCTGGCGCCGCCGTCCCGGGCGAGTTCGCGCAGGCCCTGGTACAGCTCGGCGTCGACGTGCACCGGCAGGTGGGCGCCCCGGTAGGACATCGCGGCCGGCCGGGGCCGGTCGAAGGGCAGCTCGACCTGCTCGGGCAGGTCCGCCAGCTGCTCCCGCCAGTACGCGAGTTGGCCGTTCAGCAGGCTGTCCGGGTCCGCGCCGTCGCCCAGCAGCTCCTGCTGCCACAGGGCGTAGTCGGCGTACTGGACAGGCAGCGGCTCCCACTCCGGCTTCGCCCCCTCGCAGCGGGCCGCGTAGGCGGTCCTCAGGTCCCGCAGGAGCGGCCCGGCCGACCAGCCGTCACCGGCGATGTGGTGCACCACCAGCAGCAGCACGTGTTCCTCGGTGCCGGGCCGGAACAGCTCGGCACGCAGCGGCGACTCCTCGGCGAGCTCGAAGCCGTACCGGGCCGCCTCCGCCAGCAGGTCCGGCAGGTCGCACGCACCGACGTCGGTCACCCGCAGCCGCGGCCGTGCCTCGTCCGGGTCCAGCACCCGCTGGCACGGCACGCCGTCGACCACCGGGAAGACGGTGCGCAGGCTCTCGTGCCGCCCGACCACGTCCGCCAGGGCGGCTTCCAGGGCCCGTTGGTCGAGGGTCCCGGAGAGCCGGAGCGTCAGCGGGATGTTGTACGTGGCACTCGGGCCCTCCATGCGGTGCAGGAACCAGAGCCGGCGCTGCGCGAAGGACAGCGGGACGGCCTCGGGCCGCTCGCGCCGCCCCAGCGCCGGGCGCGCCCGGCTCGCGACGTCCACCGCCGCGGCCAGTTCCGCCACCGTCGGCGCGTCGAACAGGTCGCGCAGCCTCAGCTCCACGCCGAGCACCGACCGGGCCCGGGCGACCAGCCGGGTGGCCAGCAGGGAGTGCCCGCCGAGGTCGAAGAAGCCGTCGTCGGCCCCGACCTCCGGCACACCGAGGACCTCGGCGAACAGTCCGGCGAGCAGGTGCTCGGTCGCGGTGCGCGGAGCGCGGCCCGGGTCGGCGGGCTGCCGGTCGGGCGCGGGGAGCGCCCGCCGGTCGAGTTTGCCGTTCGGGGTCAGGGGCAGGGCGTCCAGCACGACGAAGGCCGACGGCACCATGTGCTTGGGCAGCCGCTCCCGCAGGTGTTCGCGCAGGGCGGTGTCGGTCACCGTGGCGCCGGGCCCGGAGACCGCGTAGGCGACCAGCCGGGGCTCCTCCTCGGTGCGCACCACGACGGCGGCCCGGGCGACCTGCGGGTGCTCGGTGAGGACGGCCTCGATCTCGCCGAGCTCCACCCGGAAGCCGCGGATCTTGACCTGGTCGTCGGTGCGCCCGAGGAACTCCAGGTTTCCGTCCGGGTTCCACCGCACCAGGTCACCGGTGCGGTACATGCGGTCGCCGTCCGCGCCGAAGGGGCTGGCCACGAACCGTCCGGCCGTCGCCCCCGGCCGGTTCAGGTAACCGCGGGCGAGGCACGCGCCGGCGATGTACAGCTCACCCGGTGTGCCGGCCGGCAGCGGTCGCAGCGCGCCGTCGAGCACGTACAGCCGGGCGTCGGTGGCGGGCCGGCCGATGACCGGGCGCGGGCTCGAACCCACCGTCGCAATCACCGGGTTGACGGTGCACTCGGACGGCCCGTAGAGGTTGAGGCAGGACACCCCCTCGGCGGCCCGCAGCTGTTCCCACAGCCGCTCCGGGACGGCCTCGCCGCCCGCTGCGACCAGCGCCGGCCGCCAGCCGCGGTGGCCCAACAGCCCGTGGGCGACGAGGACCTGGAGGTAGGACGGAGTCGCTTCGATGTAGTCCAGCCCGCAGCGCGCCGCGTGGCTCACGAAGGCCTCGGGGTCGGTCCAGGTCGCGTGGTCCAGGACGTGCAGTTCGTGGCCCGCGAACAGGGCGAGCAGCTGGTTCCAGGAGGCGTCGAACGACACCGACGTGGTGAGGGCCACCCGCAGCCGCTGCCGTTCCCCGAGCACCGCCCGAAAGTGCACATCCCGGAGGTCGGTGAGCAGGTTGAGCAGGCCGCCGTGGGTCGGCGCCACGCCCTTGGGCCGGCCGGTGGAGCCCGAGGTGTGGATGACGTACGCCGGGTGGCTCGGCTCGACGGCCACCATCGGGTCGGCCGCCGGGCAGCCCGCCACCAGGGCGGCCGTCTCCGGGGCGTCGAGCACCAGCCGGTCGGCAGGACCGGCCTCGGGCAGCCGCTCCCCGCTCCGGGAGTCGGTCACCACCAGGGCCGGGCGGGCGTCGTCGAGGAGGTACGCGATCCGGGCGGCCGGGTACTCGGGGTCGACCGGGACGAAGGCTGCCCCGGTCTTCAGCACCGCGAGGACCGCCACCACCAGCTCGGCCGACCTCGGCAGGGCCACCGCCACCAGCCGCTCCGGTCCCGCACCCCGGGCGATCAGGGCGTGCGCCAGCCGGTTCGCCCGAACGTCCAGCTCCGCGTAGGTCAGCGAGACCTCCCCGCAGACCAGTGCGACCGACTCCGGGGTCGCCCGCACGTGCTCCCGGAACAGCTCCGGCAGACTCGCCGCTGGTGCGCACGCCACCGGCCCGGCACCGAGCGCCGCCACCTCGCGGTGCTCCTCGGCCGTGAGCAGGTCGATCCGGCCCACCGCCTCGTCCGGGTCGCAGTCCGCGACGGTGTCGAGCAGGGTGAGCAGCCGCTGCCGGTGCGCGGCGAGATCGTCGTCGCCGTACGCGTCCGGCGCGCCGTGCAGCCGGAGGAGCGGGGGGTTGCCGTCCCGGTAGTCGAACACCCAGACGGCGAGGTCGGTGGTCGAACCGGACACGAAGTGGTGCACGGAGGCGGGGTGCCCGGCGAAGCTCGGCCTGGAGTTGAAGGCCATGATGTTGACGATCAGCGGGAACGCCGTCCCGATGCTGCCGGACGCGCCGAGGTCCCGCAGCAGGTCCTCACTGCGGTAGCGCTCGTGCGTGACGGCCGACGCGACCTCCCGCGCCACCTGGGAGACGAGCTCACGCCACGGCATGTCCGGTCGCACGGTCAGCCGGAGCGGCACCACGTTGGACATCGTGCCCGGCACCGACATCAGGTCGCGGTCGGTGCCCCGGCGGGCGGTGACGGGCATGGCGAGCACCACGTCCTGCGTGCCGGTCAGCCGGTGCGCGTAGAGTGCCGCCGCCGCGATGACCAGGCGGGACCACCGGACACCGGTCCTCCCCGCCGCCGCCCGCAGCGCCTCCGGACTCCGCAGTGCCCGCTCCTCGGCCAGCCGCAGGGCGCGGTGCGGATCGGTGACGGGGGTGTCGGTGAGCCGGGTCGGGGCGGGCAGGTCGGCGAAGCGCTCGGTCCAGTAGGAGCGGTCGGCGGTGAGGTCGGCGGACGAGCGGTAGGCGGCGTCGCTGTCGACCAGGTCCCGTAGCGAGCCGAACGGGCACGGCGGCACGGCACCGTCCTCGGCGAGCGCCGAGTACACCTCCCCGACCCGCTGACGGACCATGGAGCTGCTGATCGCGTCCAGCACCACGTGGTGGTAGTTCAGGTACCAGAGGAACTCGGTGGGCGACAGCCGGATCAGCGCGTGCCCGAACAGCGGGTCGCGCGTGAGGTCCAGCGGGCGCATCAGGTCCCGCTCCATCCACGCCACGGCCGCCGCCCGGGGGTCGGACTCCCCGCCGAGGTCCAGGTGCGCCGGCGCCCAGTCCCAGCTCTCCCGGAGGATCTGGCGCGGGCCCTCGCCGTCGTCGGCGAAGGTCACGTGCAGGGCGTCGACCTCGTCGACCACCCGGCGCAGCGCGGTCTCGAACAGCTCCCGGTCCACCGGCCCGTGGATCTCCAGGCACTCGCCGACGCGGTAGCCCGGGATCGCCGTGCGGGAGCTCTGCTCGGCGAGCCAGATCTCGCGCTGGGCCGCTGTCAGGGGAAGGGCGTCACCGTCACGACGGGACATGGGGGTACCTCCGAGGGTGTGGGCAGGCGTGCTGGCAGGGCGCACCGGACCGCGCCGACCGCGGTGGCGTCACGAGGTCGGCGGGTGGGCGCGGGTGCTGCGGTCAGGCGGCGAGTTCGCCGGCCTGGAGCTGCCAGAGGGATGCGTAGAGTCCGTGCCGGGCGACGAGTTCGTCGTGGGTGCCCTGTTCGGCGACGATGCCGCCCTTGTCCAGGACGTAGATCCGGTCGGCGTGGCGGACGGTGGAGAGCCGGTGGGCGATGATGACCATCGTCCGGTCGGCCGCGAAGCCGCGGAGCGTGCGTTGGATGGCGGCCTCGGTCTCGTTGTCCACGGCGGAGGTGGCCTCGTCCAGGATCACGACCGGTGCGTCCTTGAGGATCGCCCGTGCCAGGGCGATCCGTTGCCGCTGGCCGCCGGAGAGCGCGGCGCCGCGTTCGCCGATCAGGGTGTCGTAGCCGTCCGGCAGCGTCGAGATGAAGGTGTGCGCCTCGGCCATCGTGGCCGCTTCGACCACGGCCTCGTCCGAGGCTCCGAAGCGGCCGTAGCGGATGTTGTCGGCGATGCTGCCGTCGAAGAGGAACGGGTCCTGGGCGACGAACCCGATCGCGTGGCGCAGGTCGTGCCGGGGCAGGTCGCGCATGTCCCGCCCGTCGAGGAGCACGCTGCCGGATTCCGCGTCCTGGAAGCGCATCAGCAGCTTGGCGACCGTCGTCTTGCCGGAGCCGGTGGCGCCGACGAGGGCAGTGGTCCGCCCGGCGGGGATGGTCAGCGAGAGGTCGTCGAGCGCCGGCGGCCGACCCGGGTAGGCGAAGGTCACCCCGTCGAGGACGATCTCGCCCTGGACCTTCTCGACGTCGAGCGGTCCGCCGGTGCCCTCGGCCTCGACGGGCAGGGCCCGCAGCCGCTGGACCCGGTCGTGGGCGGCGAGGGTGCGCTGGTACTGGTCGACGATGCCGCCGAGCCGGTTCATCCGGAACAGCACCATCTGCGGCAGCCCGATCAACGGGCTGAACACCTCGAAGCGCAGGGTGCCGTTGAGCACCGCGCGGCCGCCGACCAGCAGGGTGCCGGCCATGGAGGCGGTCGTGCAGGCCCGGACGGTCTCGGCGTGGCGGATCGTGCTCCGGGCGGTCTGCTGGTTGCTCGCCTGGACTTCCTCGCTCAACCGGTCGATGCGTTCGGCCTCGTAGTCCTCGGTGCAGAAGCTCTTGACGGTGGCACCGGCCTCCAGCGTGTTGACCAGCTGGCTGTGCAGCCTGGCCCGGTTCTCGCCGGAGACGGCGTAGTCGCCCGCGACCTTGTCCTGGTAGTGGAGCGACAGCCAAGCGATGACGGGGATGGGCAGGAAGGCGATCCAGGCGATCTGCGGCGCCATCAGCAGGAACACCGGTACCAGGATGGCCAGGCTGGTGCCCAGGTGCAGCACGTCGTTGGCCGAGGTGGCGAAGAACGTGCCCAGCTGGCTGACGTCCTCGGTGAGCGCACCGGCGACCCGGCTGGTCCGCTCGCCCTCCAGGTGCCGCAGTTCGAGGTGCTGCACGTGGGCGTACGTCCGGCTGCGCCAGTCGTGCTCGATGTCCTGGCCGAGCCCGCGCCACTGGAGGTTCGACGCGTACGACAGGCCCGCTACGGCGGCGCAGGCGGCCGCCACCAGCCCGGCCAGTCCCCAGAGCTGGGCGGATGCGGTGGTCAGGCCGAGGCGGACCAGCGGCGCTGCCTCGCCCTTGATGAGCACCAGTCCCGTCCAGCCGAGGAAGGTGCCCAGCGCCATCTCCGAGACCTGGCAGGCGACCGAGAGCGCGGAGGCGCGGTAGAGCCGCTTCCGGTGCGGTCCGACGATCTCCAGCAGGGGGTGGCGTGCGGCTTCGGCCCCGGACAGGTCCCGGGTCGTCCCGACCGTTCTGCGCCAGGACTTCCGGACGACGGCCGCGGTCGCGGCCGCGACCCCGCCGAGTGCCACCAGCTGCCTGCTCAGCGCCGACCCGCGGATCAGTGCGATGCCGGCCGCCACACCGCCGCCGACGGCGAGGACGGGGCGCACGACGAGGCCGCGGTCCGGACGTCCGGCCGGTTCGCCGGCCGGGCGGGCGGGTGCCGGGGGTCGTGTCCTGGCCGGTCCTTCCGCGACCAGGGCGACCGCCCTGCGCACGATCCGGCCGATGTCCGCGGCGGGTACCCGTACGTCATGTCGGACGAGGACGCCGCCGGTGACGGGGTTGGCCTGGGCGGCGGTGATCCCGGGGACGCGGCGCAGGGCCGCGGCGAGGACTTCGGCCGTCCTGGGCCGCCCGATAATCAGCTTGACGTCCCAGCGCTGGCGGCCCGGAATGACCGAGCGCGGGCTCGCGTCCGAATCCACGGGGCCGAATCTGGCTGCGGCACCCAGCAGAGATGGCATGTGTACGATCACCTGTTTGCGGAGGTCGCGGGTAATCCGTCGACGGGCACGGCGGAATCGTGCGCACGGCGGAGTTACTGCGACGGAGTGGAAAGTCCGGAGGAGGGCGGGGATTCGGCCGAAAGGCCCACGGCCGGCCGCCGCGAGGGCTCGTCATCCGAGACCGGTCGGAGGACTCGCCCGGGCGGCGGGCCGGGCCGCGTATCAGGGGGTCATGACGTCTTGCCGGCGCCTGCGCCGGCGGTCGCGCGGATCTTCGGCGTCCTGGGCTCGCCCTCGACCCGGTCGGCGACCTCTTCCTTCTCGTGGTTGGAGGGTGTGGTCTTCTCGCCGTAGGGGCCCGTGGTCTCGGTGGGCCGGTGACCGTCACCGGAGGCGATCTGCGCCGCCACCATGTCGGCGGCCACCTCGGCCGCGAGGTCGTGGATGTTCTCCCCGGCCTCGTGGGCCGCCTTCTTCACCTCCATGACAACACCGACGGACGTCTTGACGACACCCCGCACCAGCGGCTTGAGGAGACGCTTCGCCAGCGGCGCGACGATGAGACCGATCAGGAACGGCGGAACTACGGGCGGCATGATGCTCCAACCTCTCTACGCAGACGTATGACAGGGGACTCCGGGTACTGCGGACTCCGGAGCGCGCACAGCGGGACGGACGGAGGCACCCGTTTCCGGAATTCTCGATTCCCGTGCCGGATTTCCAGCCGGGTCGAATTCCTCGTCGAGAGGGGTGCACCGCCCGTTCCCCGATCACCGTAGTCCAGTCCTGTCCATCGAGACCAAACAGTCCTCGCCGGTTTCACTCGTGCGAGTGCCATCCGACGTTCGGGCCGCAACGAATTGGCCGGAGGGCACACATCAAGCGAAGCGCTATTCATATGAACCGACTTCTAGAGATCGCCGTCGTGCCGCGTTCCGAGTTCTCTCGCCACCCGTCGGCGCAGGGCGGGGAACGGCAGCGCCCCGCCTCCCAGCACCGCCTCGTGGAAGGCCCGCACGTCGAACCCGGCACCCAGGTCCGCCTCGGCCCGCGCCCGCAGCCCGCCGAACTCCAGGTAGCCCGCGCGGTAGGACAGCGCCTGCCCCGGCAGGTCCGTCGAGTACCGCAACAGGTCGGAGGCGATCTGGCCGTCCGCCTCGGTGGAGTTGGCCCGCATGAAGTCCCGGGCCTGCGCGAAGCTCATCGTCCCGAGGTTGAGCCCGGTGTCCACCACGAGCCGCTGCGCGGTGAACCGCTCCTGCGCGAGGCGCCCGTACGCGTCCCACGGGTCGTCGTAGAGCCCCATCTCCCAGCCGAGCCCCGCCGCGTACTCGGCCCAGCCCTCGCCGAACGCACCGAACTCGGCGGCCTCACGCCGCAGTCGCGGCAGTGAGCGGTCCTCCGCCTGACGGGCGAGGTGGAAGTGGTGCCCCGGCGCCAGCTCGTGATAGATCAGGGAGGCCGAGCCGATCAGCGATCTGCCGTCCAGACCCGACCCGTTGTAGCGGTAACGCCCGACCGGACTCGCCGCGGTCGGCAGCTCGTAGTACCCGAAGGTCATCCCCGACTCCAGCGCCGGGTCCAACCGGGCCAACCCGTACGGGGCGGCCGGCACGGTGGCGAACCATCTCGGCAGCAGTGGGGCCAGCCGGTCGAGGTGGCCGCGGAACCGGGCCTCGACCTCCTCGGGCGTCCGGGCGTACAGCCGGGGCTCGGACCTGAGCCGCTCGTGGAACTCGGCCTCGGAGCCGTGGAAGCCCAGGGTCGCGCGCACCTCCCGCATCCGCTCGGCGAGTTCGCGGCACTGGCCGCGGCCGAGCTCGTGCAGCCGCTCGGGCGGGGTGTCGCCCCCGGTGCCGGTCCGGACGAAGTCCCGGTACGCCTCCTCGCCGCCCTCGTAGCGCGCCCAGCCGACCTCCTGCGGCGCCGTGCCCGGATCGGCCGGGTCGTCGACGAGGCCGAGCAGCCGGTCGAAGGCCGGCGTCAACTCCGTCTCCACCAGCCGCCGTACGCCGTCCCGGAGGCGTCCGCGCTCGGCCGGCCCCAGGCCGCCGAGCCGGTCGTCCGCCACCGTCACCCTGCGCGCCGCGGAGGACCGCAGGCCCTCGACCGTGGCCCGCACTCCGGCCAGGGCGGGTGCGGGCACCCGGAAACCGCGCGCGGCCTGTCCGACCACCTTGTCGCCGATCGAGCCGACCACACCCGCCAGTTCGCGCACCAGCGCCAGGTAGCGCCCGGTGTCGGCCCGTTCGGCGAACCGGAACGGGCCCAGGACCGCGTCGACGTACAGCGACAGCGGGAACAGCCGGTACGGCGTGACGGCGGGCGTCAGCCAGTACCACCGGCGGGAGCGCAGCTCCTGCTCCGCCAGTGCCGCGAGGACGGCCGCGGTGTCGGCGTCGGCACCGGACAGCTCCGCACCGTCGAGCCCCCGGACCCGCTCCAGCACGCCCGCCGCGAGCCGCGCCCGTTCCTCGGCCTCGGCGAGCGACACCCCCGGCAGCGTCTCGACCGGGAGCCCCTGGCGGACTCGCAGCAAAGGATCCCGCTCCAGCAGGAACTCCCAGTAGCGGTCCGCCAGGTGACCGACCTCACGACCCGGTTCGTTCGTCCTCATGCCGACATCCTGGCCGTGCCGGACCGTCAGGTCACCCGGTCGGCGACACACGGGCGGCGACACCCCTCGAACGAGTGAATCAGGAACTCCGCCCCCACCGTCACGCGCCGTCGCCGACCGCTCCCACCCTGGCCGGCGGCGACTCCCCTGATTCGAACACTGCTTCCCCGCAGGCGAGTTGAATCGCCACCGCCAATTCCCGGTGGCACCATGACGGCATGCCCCGTCGCCCCCTGCCGGTCGCCCTGACCGGCGCCATGACCGCTGCGGCCGTCGCGCTGAGCGGCTGCGGCGGAGCCGCACCGTCCTCGACGACCACACCGCTCGTGGACCGCGGGACCGTCCGGATCGCGGCGGCCGCCGAGACCCCGAGCTTCAACCCGTACACCGCCTTCGGCGCCGCGCAGGCCCGCTACGCCTACGACTCGCTGGTCGACATCACCACCGACGGCACCGTGGTCACCGGCCTCGCCTCGTCCTGGCAGGCCACGACCACCACCGCCACCTTCACCCTCCGCCCGGGCGTCACCTGCTCCGACGGCACTCCCCTCACCGCCTCGGCGGTGGCCCGGGCGCTCACCTACGCGGCCGACCCGGCCAACCAGCTCCCCGGCGCCCGGACCGTCCTCCCGAACGTCCCGTTCACCGTCGGCGCCGACGACCGGACCGGCACGGTGTCGGCGACCACCACCGCTCCCTTCCCGTTCCTCACCCGCACCCTCGGACTGCTGCCGATCGTCTGCCCCGCCGGACTCGACCGGCCCGAGGCGCTGGACCGCACCACCCGGGGCACCGGCCCCTACCTGCTGACCCGCTACACCCCCGGCGGACCGTACGAGTTCACCGTCCGCGAGGGGTACGCCTGGGGCCCGGACGGTGCGACCACCGCAGAGCCCGGCCTTCCGGCCCGCATCGTCCTCTCGGTGGTGCCCCAGGCCTCCACCGCGGCCAACCTGCTGCTCACCGGCGGTGTCGACATCGCGAACGTGAACGGGCCGGACCGCGCCCGTCTCACCGGCCACGGCCTGGCCACCACCGACGTGGCGACCGTGGTCGGGCTGACCTTCTTCAACCAGCGCCCCGGCCGGGCCCTCGCCGACCCGGCGCTGCGCCGCGCCCTGGTCTCCGGACTCGACCGCCAGGGGCTCGCCAACGTCGCCGTCGGCGGCACCGGCCGGCCCGCCACCGACTTCGGCGCCGAGGGCGCCGTCTGCCACGCCGACCTCGCCGCCGACCTGCCCGCACAGGACGCCGCCGGGGCGCTGCGGGCCGCCGGCTGGACCCGCACCGGCCACGGCCCGCTCACCAAGGACGGCCGACCGCTCCGCCTCCGCCTGATCACCAGCCCCGACCTCGGACCGACCCTGCCGTCCGTCGCCGAGCTGATGTCCCGGGAATGGACGGCGCTCGGCGCACAGGTCGACCTCGTCACCGAGAGCCTGCCCGCACTCGTCAACGCCATGTACCGGAGCGGTGAGTTCGACGTGGTGGTCGGCACCTCGCCGGGCTTCGCCCTGCCGGTCGGCTTCATCCCGTTCTTCTCCGGCCCCGCCCCCGCCCAGGGCCTCAACTTCGCGGGCGTGACCGACCCCGAGTACGACGCGCTGGTCGCCCAGGCGCTCCAGGAGACCGACACGACCGGCTGCGCCACCTGGAACCGGGCCTCCGCCGCGCTCCTCCGCTCGGCCGACGGCCTGCCGATCGCCGACGGGCGGAGCAGCGTGTACGGCTACCGCACCACGTTCTCCACGACCTTCGGCGGCCAGATCGTCCCCACCAGCATCCGCCTCCACCAGTGACCGCCTCCACCCGTGATCAGAGGGCCCACCGTGTCCGTACCCCAGCTGCTGCGGCACCCGTGGACGGCGTTCCTCGGCCGCCGCACCGCCCGGCTGCTGCTCTCCCTCGGGGTCGTGCTCACCGCGTCGTTCGCGATGATCCGCCTCATCCCCGGGGACCCGGTCCGCGCCGCGCTCGGTGTCGACGCCGCCCCCGGCCTGGTGGCCGCCCGCAGGCACGGCCTCGGCCTCGACGCGCCCTTCCTGTCCCAGTACCGGCACTACCTCGGTGGCCTCCTGCACGGCGACCTCGGCACCTCCCTGGTCACCGGGACACCGGTCGCCGAGCTGGTCCGCACCCGGCTGCCGGCCACCCTGGAGATCGCCGGCCTGGCCTTCCTGGTCACCCTCGCCGTCGCCCTGCCCTGCGGTCTGCTGGCTGCCGTCCATACCCGCGACGGACGGCATCCGCGCACCGAGCTGGCGTTCACCGCGGTCACCGCCGCCCTGGCCGGGGTACCGGACTTCGTGCTGGCCGCCGGGCTCACCGCGCTGCTGGCCGTCGGCCTGCAACTGCTCCCGGTGGCGGGCGCGGCGGGCGTCGAGTCCTTCGTCCTGCCGGTCCTCGCGCTCTCCCTCGCGCCCACCGTCGTCCTGGTGCGCATCGTCCGGGTGGAGACGCTGAAGGTGCTGAACGAGGACTACATGCGCACCGCCCGGAGCAAACGGCTGTCCCCCGCCCGCCGTTACCTGCGGCACGCCGCGCCGAACACCGCGACCGCCGCACTCACCGTCGCCGGGAGCCTGCTGCCCGCCCTGATCGCCGGCACCGTGCTGGTGGAGAAGGTGTTCGCCTGGCCCGGCATCGGTTCGGCGATGGCACAGTCCGTCGTCGCGCAGGACTACCCGGTCGTCCAGGCGATGGTGCTGGTGCTGGGTACCACCGTGCTGCTCGCCGGCCTCCTGGTCGACGTGCTGCTGGCCGTGCTCGACCCCCGTTCGACGATCCGGGAGATGTGACCATGCCCCTGACCCTCGGACGCCGACGCTCACTCATGGCCCGGATCACGGCGGCCATGCTGGCCTCGCTGGTCGTGCTCGCGCTGGTCGGCCCGCTCGTCCGGGGCGAGTCGGCGGACCTCCCGGACCCCTCCGCGGTGCTCCAGGGCCCCTCGGTGGCGCACCCGTTCGGCACCGACAACCTCGGCCGGGACCTGCTGGCCAGGGTCCTGACGGCCACCCGGCCCTCCCTGCTGCTCGCGCTGACGGCGGTCCTGCTCGGCGCCGCCGGGGGCATCCTCCTCGGGGCGTCCACCGCCGTGGTCGGCCCCCGTGCCCGTCGGCTGCTCGCCGGGCTGATCAACCTCCTTCTCGCCTTCCCGGCGCTCCTGGTCGCGATGTTCCTCGCGGTCGTGTTCGGCGCGGGCGCCGACGGGGCGGTACTCGCCCTCGCCGTCGCGGGCATCCCCGGATTCGCCCGGCTCGCCCAGACCCTCGCCGCCGGCGTGGCGGGCACCGACCACCTGGCCGCCGCCCGGGTCCTCGGCCTGCGCCGACACCGGCTGCTGTGGCGGCACGTCCTGCCCAACATCGCCGAGCCACTGCTGCTGAGCACCACCACGGCGGCGGGCACCGCCCTCGTCGCGCTCTCCGGGCTGAGCTTCCTCGGCCTCGGCGTCCAGCCGCCCGACTACGACTGGGGGCAGCTGCTCAACCAGGGGCTCGACCGCATCTACGTCGAGCCCCTGCCCGCACTCGCCCCGGGCCTGGCCATCCTGTACGCGGCCCTGACCTTCCAACTGCTCGGCGAGGTCCTCGCCGCAGGCGTCGCCCGGCGGAGCCCAACCCGCCGTACGCCCGCGCCACCGTCTGCCCCATGGGGGTCCCCCCGGCCGAAGGCTGGGGGAGGGCCGGCCGGGGACGGCCCGGTGCTCCAGGTCGAGGACCTCCACGTCGAACTCCCCACGCCGGACGGGGTGATCCGGCCGGTGCGCGGTGTGAGCCTGTCGCTCCGGCCGGGCGAGATCGTCGGGCTCGTAGGCGAGTCGGGCTCGGGCAAGTCACTCACCGCGCTCGCCATCGCCGACCTGCTCCCGGACGATGCCCGGGTGTCCCGACGCACCCTCCGCGTGCTCGGCGCCGACCTTGCCGCCATGACCCCCGGGGAGCGCGACCACCACCTCGCGACGGGCCTCGCCATGATCTTCCAGAACCCGGCCTCGGCGCTCAACCCGTCCCTGCGGGTCGCCACCCAGCTCACTGAGTCCGTCCGGGCGCATCGCGGCGCGAGCCGCACTCAGGCCCTCGCGGAAGCCGCGGACGCCCTGCACCGGGTCGCGCTCCCTCCGGCACTGCTGCACTCGCGCCCCCACCAGCTCTCCGGCGGCCAGCGCCAGCGCGTGATGATCGCGGCCGCACTGATGGTCCGGCCGGGCCTGATCATCGCCGACGAGCCGACCACCGCGCTCGACGTCACCGTGCAGCGGCAGATCACCCGGCTGCTGTCCGAGATCCGGCAGGCCACCTCCGCCGCGGTCCTGTTCATCAGCCACGACATCGCGCTCGTGAGCGAGTTCTGCGAACGGGTCCTGGTGATGTACGCGGGCACGATCGTCGAGGCGCTACCCGCCGACCGCCTCGCCACCGGCGCCCGGCACCCCTACACCCGCGCGTTGGTCGCCTCGGTGCCGGACCTCGGCGCGGACCGCGACCGGCCGCTGCCGACCGTGGAGGGCGCCCCGCCCGACCCGCTCGCGCCCTCCCCGGGCTGCCCGTTCGAACCCCGCTGCCCGAGCCGCCGGAGCCGCTGCGCCGAGCAGGCCCCGCCACTGGACGACCTCGACGCGGCGCACCGGCTCGCCTGCTGGAACCCGGTGCCGGTGACGGTCGAGGCGGTGAAGCCGTGACCACCCTTCAGCTCCGCGACCTCACCGTCCGCCACCACGGCCCGCGCGGCCCGGTCACCGCCGTGGACGGCGTCTGCCTGGACGTACCGTCCGGCAGCACCCTCGGGCTGGTCGGCGAGTCCGGCTCGGGAAAGTCCAGCCTGGCCCGGGCCGTCGTCGGTCTCACCCCGGTGCACGGGGGCCGGGTCCTGCTCGACGGCCGGGAGGTCCGTGTCCGCACCGTACGCGACCGGCGACGGCTCGGCCGGCTGGTCCAGGTCGTCCTCCAGGACCCGGACACCGCACTGGACCCGAGGATGACGGTCCGTCAGACCCTGGTCGAGGCGGCCACCGTCTTCCACCGGCTCGACCGGCCGGCCCGCATCGAGCGCGTCACCGCCCTGCTCGAACTCGTCGGCCTGGACCCCCGGTTCGCGGACCGCCTGCCCCGCCGGTTGTCCGGCGGCCAGCGCCAGCGGGTCGCCGTCGCCCGCGCCCTGGCCGTCGGACCGCGCCTGCTGATCGCCGACGAGATCACCTCGGCCCTCGACGTCTCGGTGCAGGCGGCCGTCCTCAACACGATCCGCGACCTCCAGCGGCGGCTCGGCCTGTCGATGCTGTTCATCGGCCACAACCTGCCCGCGGTCTGCCACGTCTCCGACGCGGTGGCGGTGATGCGGCACGGCCGGATCGTCGAGACCGCCCCCACCGACGCCATCCTGTGCACCCCGCAACACCCCTACACCCGGACGCTGCTCGACTCCGTACCCAGCCTGAGGAGGGTCCGATGACCACCCGCCAACCGGACGCCGTCGTGGTCGGAGCCGGGGTGATCGGTTCGGCCGTCGCCCTCGAACTCGCCCGCACCGGGCGGCAGGTGGTCGTCGTGGACAAGGCGGGCGCGGCCGGACACGGCTCCACCAGCGCTTCCAGTGCGATCGTCCGGTTCAACTACTCCACCTTCGACGGCGTCGCCACGGCCTGGGAGGCCCGGCACCTCTGGACGTCCTGGACCGACCACCTGCGGCTCCCCGGCCGCAGCCCGCTCGCCGCCTTCCACCGCACCGGCGCCGTACTGCTCGACTCCCCCCTCGCCGCGCCCTCCGACGTCGCCGCCCTGTTCGACCGCGCCGGCGTCCCGTACGAACGCTGGGACGCCTCCGCGCTGCGCCGTCACCTGCCCGGGATCGACCCCGGCCGGTACTGGCCGCCGAAGCCGGTGGACGACGACGCCTTCTTCGCCGGCCCGTCCGGCGAGCTCGGCGCCCTGTTCACCCCGGACGCCGGGTACGTCGACGACCCGCAGCTCGCCGCGCAGAACCTCGCGGACGCGGCGGGCGAACTCGGCACGCGCTTCCTGTTCCACCGCACCGTGGTGGCCGTCGACCGGTACGCGGACCGGGTGGCGGGCATCCGCCTGGCCGACGGCGAGCGGATCGCCGCGCCGGTCGTGGTCAACGCCGCCGGCCCGTGGTCGGGCGGCCTCAACCGACTGGCGGGGGTCGGCGGCGACTTCACGATCGGCGTGCGTCCACTGCGCGAGGAGGTCCACCAGGTCGCCGTGGGCGGCCACGCCGCCGGCCCCGGTCCCGTGGTCGCCGACCTCGACCTCGGCACCTACCTGCGCCCCGCCCCCGACGGGCGCCTCCTGGTCGGCGGGACCGAGCCGGACTGCGACCCGCACGAGTGGATCGACGATCCGGACGAGGCCGACCCCCGCCCCACCGCCCAGCGGTTCCGGGCCCAGGTCACCCGGGCCGCACGCCGCTTCCCGGAGATCGGCGTCCCCAACCGGCCGCTCGGGGTCGCGGGGGTGTACGACGCCGCCGACGACTGGACCCCGATCTACGACCGCACCGCCCTCGGCGGCTACTACGTCGCCATGGGCACCAGCGGCAACCAGTTCAAGAACGCCCCACTGGTGGGCCGCTTCCTCGCGGCCCTGATCGACCTGGTCGAAGCCGGCCACGACCATGACGGCGACCCGGTCCGCTACCGCTGCGAGCACACCGGCAACACCGTGGACCTGGGCTCCTTCTCCCGGCGACGCGCGGTCCGAGCGGACTCCGCGCGGACGGTCATGGGCTGATCACCCGCAGCTCCCGCACCAGGTCCCCGACCACGCCGACGACGAACTCAGGCGCCTCGTGCGGGAAGTCGTGGCCCGTCCCCTCCGGCGTGTGCACCAGTCGCGACGCCGTCGACGCCGCCAGGTACCGGACCCTGCTGCGGAGGTAGAAGCGGCTGATCCGCTCGGCCTCGACCGCGTCCCGGGCGCCGGCCAGCACCGCCTCACCGCCGATGAGGTCCCGCGGTATCACCAGCACCAGCGGCAGGTCTCCGAGATCCCCGTCGTACACCACGGTCTCCCAGCCCACCCGCGCCAAGCCGGCCGGCGTGAGCTCCCCGAAGGCCGACGCAGCGGCGCACAGCTGCCCGGTCCGCCCGCGGCCGGGGCCCCGGTGCGCACCGAACAGCTGCCGCACCGCAGCCAGCAGCATCCCGCGGCGCATCGCCGCGAGCTGCCCGCCGGCCGGCGCGAAGGCGATGACCTCCAGCGGCGTCGGATCCAGCAGCACGAGCCCGGCCACCAGCTCCGGCCGACGCCTGGCCACGTTCGCGACCAGTAACCCGCCGAAGGAATGACCGACGAACACGAACGGAGCCCGCTCGCCCGCCGCCGCCAGCGCGGCCGGCAGCTCCTCCGCCTCGGCCGCCGTCGTCCGCGGGAAGGGCCCGACGTCGCTCCAGCCCGTCCCGAGGCGGTCGACCAGCACCGACCGGGCCCGGGCCGACAGCATCGTGTGCAGTTCCCGGAAGTCCTCGCCTGGGGTGTGCCCGCCGGGCATCCAGACCACCGTCGGCCCGGCCCCGGCCTCCCCCTCGGCGAGGACGTGCATCCGGTGCCCGCCCACGTCGACCAGCCGCCCCGGCGGCGGGTTCTCCCGCGCCTCCCGGGCCACCAGCACCACGTGTCGCACGGCTCCCACCGCCAGCAGCACACCGCCGGCCAACGCCAGGCCACCGAGCGCCACCGCCCATGCCGCCCCCACCCCGACGAGGCCACCGCCCACTCCCACCACCACCAGCGCGACCGGCACCCCCAGCCAGTCCCGGCTCAGCAGCGCGAGAAAGGAGTTCGCCACCTGCCCGTTCCGTCGCATCGGTCCTCCGCGACAGCAGCGTCCGCCGACTGCCCCCTGCCCGTCTCTTTCCCGCGCGCTCGCCCCCTCACGCGGCCGCTCTCCCCGTCACCCGGAAGAAGTCCCCCACAGCCCACCAGCCCCGGGTGCCCGGACGCACCCGGGGCTGGGCCGGTCGGCTGACGGCCGGGCACCGCCGGACCGACCGGCCCGACCGGTCCCCTGGTCCCGGCTCCGTGACCGGCCGAAGATGGCGACATGGGAGCTGACGTCGTGGGTACCGGACTGCTGGTGACGAACGTGCGCGTCTTCGACGGGACCGGCACGGAGCCGGTGCCGGGGCACGTCCGAGTGGAAGGGGACAGGATCGCGGAGGTGGTGCCGGGCGGCGACCTCCCACGCGGCCTCCCCGGCGGCACGGCGGTGCTCGACGGCGGAGGCCGCACCCTCCTCCCCGGCCTCACCGACGCGCACGTCCACCTGTTCGCGATCGGCGGCACCATGGCGGAACTCCAGCTCGCACCGACCGGCACCGTCTACTACCGGGCGCTGGCCGCGGCCCGCGACATGCTGATGCGCGGCTTCACCACCGTGCGGGACATGGCCGGCGACACCGAACCGCTCCGGCGCGTGCTGGACCTCGGGCTGTTCCCCGGCCCACGGATCTACCCGAGCCAGGCGGCCGTCTCCCAGACCGCCGGCCACGGCGACTTCGGGACGGTCCACGACGCCCCCACCGCCCTGGGCGGGCCACCGGCCCGGAGCGAACAGATCGGGTTCACCCGGGTGGCCGACGGTCCGGAACGGGTGCTCGCCGCAGTACGCGAACAGCTCAAGAAGGGCGCCACCCAGATCAAGCTGATGGCCGGCGGCGGCGTCATCTCCGAGTTCGACCCGCTGGACGTCCTCCAGTTCACCACGGCCGAACTGGAGGCCGCCGTCGCCGCGGCCTCCGACTGGGGCACCTACGTGACCGTGCACGTCTACACCTCCGAAGGGGTCCGCCGCGCGGTGCAGGCCGGAGTGCGCTGCATCGAGCACGGGCACCTCGTCGACGAGGACACCATCCGCTACCTCGCGGAGCAGGGCGTGTGGCTGAGCACCCAGCCGTTCGCGGTCGACGACCACCACTACGCCTCCGTGGACAGCGACCGCAAGAACCGCGAGGTGTGCGAAGGCGTCGCCCGCACCATCGGCTGGGCGGTGAAACACGGTGTACGGCTGGCCTTCGGCACCGACCTGGTCCTCGACCCCGGGAAGGCCCACCGGCAGAACGAGATGCTCGTCCGGCTCGCCACCCACCTCAGCCCGGCCGAAGCCCTGCGGACGGCCACCTCCGGCAACGCCGAACTCTTCCGCCTGTCCGGCCGCCGCGACCCCTACCGCGCCGCGCCGCTCGGCGTCATCGCGCCGGGAGCATGGGCCGACCTCCTGGTCGTCGACGGCGACCCGACCACCGACCTCTCCGTCCTCGCCGACCCCGAACGCAACCTCCGACTGATCGTCAAGAACGGCGTCGTCCACAAGAACGAACTCGGCTGAGCAGAACGGGCTTCCGCCTCCCCGCGGCGGCCCGGTGGCACGGTCCGCCACACCGGAGTCCCATCGGCTGGATCCACAGCGGCACCGCACGGACACCGACTCGGGCTCCGGGTTCGAGGAAGCCGACGGTTCAGCGGTGCTCCGGGTCGTCGCGGACATCGGGGGTCGGAGTGTTCGGCGTCTCGGGTACGGGGTGGGCGTCAGGTGTCCGAGTTCTGTGCGGGTGAGTCGGGGAAGGCCGGTTCGGGGGGTTCCTCGCCGACGAGGGCGGCGTCGACACGGGAGCGGATGTAGGCGCCGGTCACGGGACAGCTGAGCGGATGGTCGGCCGGGCACTGCAGCATGTGCCGCATCGCGGTGGCGGCGCGGGTGAGCCGGTCGATCCGCTCCTGCACGGCGTCGTGCTGGGCGGTGATGAGGGCGTGACGCTCGCGCGCGCGTGCGCTGGTCATGATGGCGGCGGTGTCGGCGAGGGGCATCATGCCGTCGTCGTGCCACAGCTGGGCATAGGCGAGCCGTTCCAGAGCGGCGCGGTCGTACTGGCGCACCCGGCCGCGCCGGGCGGTGGACTGGATCAGTCCGCATTCCTCGTAGTAGCGCAGGGTCGGCACCGAGACCCCGAAGGCGCGGGCGACCTCGCTGATCGAGTACAGCTGCTCCATCGGATCCTCCGGAAGCGGGCACTTGCGCTCAAGTGGACTTGAGCGCGCAGGGTTGGGGCAAGCCTAACCACCGAGTGTCCGGAGAGCCCTGCCATGCCTATGTCCCCGCCGCCGGCGACCGCCGCCGTCCCCCGTGACCGCACCGCACCGCCGCCCGTCCCGGGCACGGGCGCGCTGCTCGTCGTCGGCTTCGTGCTGATGAGCCTGAACACCCGGGTCTCCTTCGGGCAGATCGGTCCGCTCGCCCCGGTCGCGGGCTTCAGCCCCGTCACCGTCTCCGTGCTGGGGCTGCTGCCGCCGCTGTGCATGGGCGCCTTCGCCCCGCTCGCGGCCGGGATCCGGCGGCGGCTCGGCGAGGAGCGCGGACTGTGGTGGGCGGGCCTGGTCCTGGTGGCCGGCGCGGTACTGCGCATGCTGGGAATGCCGGGCCTGTTCGCGGGCACCGTCGTGGTCAGCGCGGCCACCGCCGTCGTCAACGTGCTCATCCCCGTCCTGGTCCGCAAGCGGTTCCCCCGCGAGCGCGTCGGCACCATGATGGGTGTCTACGCCCTGTCGATGGGCGCCGGCTCGGCGCTCGTCGCCGCCGTGGTCGTCCCCATCGCCCAGGCCACCGGAAGCTGGCAGCCGGCCATCGGCCTGGCCGTGATCCCCGCTGTCCTCGCCGCCGCCGGCATGACCCCACAGCTGCGTCAGCCGCCGCGGCCCGCCGCGGGCGCCGGCCCCGAGCGGACCGGGCACCCGCACGTGGCCCGCACCGCCCTCGCCTGGAGCCTGACCGCCTTCTTCGGCATCCAGACCCTCGCCTTCTACACCACCCTCGCCTGGCTGCCCTCGATCCTCGTCCAGGCCGGCGTCGGCCGCAGCGCCGCCGGAACCGGCCAGGCCCTGCTCATCTGCGGCGTCGCCGTCGGCGGCTTCGCCGCCCCCGTCCTGGCCGCCAAGCGGGCCGACCAGCGGCCCCACATCCTGGTGACCGTCCTGGTCTGCGTGATCGGCTTCGCCGGGCTCCTGCTCGCACCGGCCGGTGCCCCGATGGTGTGGGTCGTCATCCTGGGCATGGGACTGGGCGCCGGGCAGGCACTGCCCGGCGTGCTCTACGCCCACCGGGGACGCGACCACGACCATGTGGCCGCCCTGTCCACCATGGCGCAGACCTGCGGTTTCCTGCTCGCCGCCACCGGCCCCGTCCTCGCCGCCGCCCTGCACACCGCAACGGGCACCTGGACCGCACCACTGACCGCGCTCACCGCCGTCCTGCTCGTGTGCGCAGCGGCGAGCCTGCCGGCCGGCCACGACCCCGAGTGAGCGGCCACCCGGCCCCCCGAGCACGCCGCGACGCCGGGGCGGACCGCAGGACGCACGGGCGCGGTCGGCGCTGTCGAAACCCGGGCCTCGGCGGCCTCGGCCGGCCTCGCCAGGACGGCACCGGGACGGCAGGGACGGCGGGGACGGCACCGGGCTGAATACTCCGGTCCCGGTGCCCCGGCCCGACGGAAGCGCACTGTGGTCTCCGGCTTCGGCGGACAGCCCGACACACCGGCTTCCGGCCAGGAGGACACGGCCCGTGACGTCGGGGCCGGGATGGTGTCCCTGGTCCCCGGGCGGGCGCCGGCTTCGAGAACGCCCGCGGCCCGGACAGCGAGAGCCGGATTCAGGCTCGGGCGGGGTGGGTGAGGGTGTGCCAGGCGTCGTAGCCGCCGAGGAGGTCGGAGACGTCGGTGCGGCCGTGGTGGCGCAGCAGGCTGGCGGCGATGGACGAGCGGTGACCGCCGGCGCAGTGGACGACCAGGGGGCGGTCGGTGGGGATCTCGTTCAGGCGGTGGGGAAGGTCGGTCAGGGCGATGTGCAGGGATCCTTCGATGGAGCCTGCTTCGCGTTCGCCGCAGGTGCGGACGTCCAGGACGGTGGGGGGTTGCTCGCCGGCGAGGGCGGTGCGGAGCCGGTCGGCGGTGAGGCGGCCGGCGGTGGTGAGCTCGTCGGCGAGGGCGGGCAGGGCGTTGGCGGGGTTGCGCAGGTAGCCGGCGATGTGGTCGAAGCCGATGCGGGCGAGGCGGGTGATGACTTCGTCCTCGCGGTCCTGCGGGGCGATGATCGCGATGGTGCGGTCGGGGGTGAGGACGGTGCCGGCCTGTTCGGCGAAGCGGCCGTCGAGGGGGACGTTGACGGCGCCGCGGATGTGTCCCGCGCCGAAGTCCTGGGGGCTGCGGGCGTCGAGGACGACGGCGCCCGCGGTGCGGGCCTCCTGGAAGCCTTCGGGGCACAGGGGCCGGGCGGCGTTGGTGCGGTCGAGCAGCGGGCGGTCCTGCCGGTTGAGGGCGGCGTCGTGGCCGAAGTAGGCGGGCGCGGTGGACTGGCCTGCGGTGACGATGCGGACGAAAATCTCCTGGTCCATGGGCTGGCAGGCGTAGTTGGTCCGTCGCTGCGCGCCGATGGTGGAGTGCCGGTCGGTGGAGAGGTTCTTGCCGCAGGCGGAGCCGGCGCCGTGGGCGGGGAAGACCAGGGTCTCGTCGGGCAGGGCCATCAGCTTGCGGTGGACGCTGTCGTAGAGCATCGCGCCGAGTTCGGCGGCGGTGACGCCGGTGGAGGCGAGCAGGTCGGGGCGGCCGACGTCGCCGATGAACAGCGCGTCCCCGGTGAGCACGCCGTACGGGACGGTGTCGTCGGGCTGTTCGAAGACCAGGATGCTGATGGACTCGGGGGTGTGGCCCGGGGTTTCCAGGATCTGCAGGGTGACGTCGCCGAGTTCGATCCGCTCACCGTCGGCGAGCTTGCGGATGGGGTACTCGGTCTCGGCACGCTGCCCGTACCCGATCCAGGCGCCGGTGCGGTCGGCCAGTTCGAGGTGACCGGCCAGGAAGTCGGCATGGAAGTGGGTGTTGATGACGCCGACGACGGTCAGGCCACGCGCCATGGCGTCGGCGAGGTACTCGTCGACGTCCCGGCGGGGGTCGACGATCACGGCCTGGCCGGTGCGCTCGTCGGCGATCAGGTAGGACGCCTGGGAGAGGCAGTCGAGGTAGTACTGGCTGAAGATCATGGGGGGTTCCTCCTGGTTGGGGCCTGACGAGCCGGCCAGACATGCTCAAACATACCCCGGGGGGTAATTTTTCGACGGACGCACCTACTCGGATGCGGCGCGAAGCGAATACCCCCCTCGGTATGTATACAGGCATGCGGCCACCGGCGACCGATACCGGCGGGGGTATCGCCGAACGATTTCGATAATACCCCCGGGGGTACTATGGTGGGCATCGAGGGGGACCGGCCGCCGCCACCGATCCAGGGACGAGCGGGGCCGAGGAAGCACCGACACCGCCGCTGCACCACCGCCGCACCGAGCCGTCCGGCCCGTACGGGCGGCCGCGGCAACCCCCGATCCGCCGGACCGCCCGCCGTCCGGCCCGTACCACCGGAGAGTCCCTTGCCCCAGCTGCCGCCTGCCCCTGACCAGCACTTCCCCGAACAGCGCCGCCCCGAACAGCGCTCCCCCCACCGGGGCGTTCCCGACCTACCCGGCCTACCCGGCCTGCCCGACCGGGGCGACCGGGGCGACCGGGGCGCGCCCGGGCAGACCACGCCCGCCCGGGCCCGGGAGCTCGCCCGTACCGGCACCGCCGTCCTGCTCGACGTCCGAGAGGCCGGCGAGTTCGCCGCCGGCCACGCCCCCGGCGCGCTGCACCAGCCGCTGATCGCCTTGGTCGCGGGCGTCCCGCTGCCGCCCGCGGCGGCCGGGCGGACCGTCCTGGCGATCTGCCGCTCCGGCCACCGGTCGCAGCGCGCCGCGGAGTTGCTCGCGCAGCGCGGCGTCGAGGTACTGAACGTGACCGGCGGCATGGGCGCCTGGGCCGGGGCCGGCCTGCCGGTCACCACGCCCGGCGGCGGCCCCGGGCGCGTCATATGACCACGCTGCTGCTGGCGCTCGCCGCCGGCGCGATCGTCGGGCTGGCATTGGGCGGGCTCGGCGGAGGCGGCAGCATGCTCGCCGTGCCCGCCCTGGTCTACCTGCTCGGCTTCAGCCCGGCGACGGCCACCACGGCCAGCCTGGTGATCGTCGCCGCGACCTCGCTGACCGGACTGTTCGCCCACGCCCGGGCGGGCCGGGTTCGCTGGCGGACGGGGGCGCTGTTCGCCGCCGCCGGTCTGCCCGCGGCGGCGGCGGCCGGAGCGCTGTCCGCGCACCTGCCGGGCGGGCTGCTGACCGGCGCCTTCGCGGTACTGGCGGCGCTCGCGGCCTGGCGGATGCTGGTGCCGCCCAAGGCGGCAGCGGAGGAACGTTCCGCCGCCGGCACCGGACGCTCCACCGCGGCGGGCGCCGGCCTCGGCGCCGTCACCGGGCTGCTCGGCGTCGGCGGCGGGTTCCTCGCCGTCCCCGCCCTGGTCTCGGTGCTCGCCTTCACCATGGCCGAGGCGGTCGGCACCAGCCTGTTGGTCATCACCGCCAACTCCCTCGCCGCCCTGCTCCCCCGGCTCGGCGCGACCGGCGCGATCGACTGGGCCGTGGCCGCACCCTTCACCGGCGCCGCGATCCTCGGCGCCTGGGACGGCAAGCGGCTCGCCGACAAGCTCAGCGGGCGGACCCTGCGGAAGTCCTTCGCCATCGCCCTGCTCGCCGTCGCCGCGCTGATGCTGGTCACCGCGCTCGGCTGACCACCGACTCCCCCGACGGCCCACCGGAACCGATCCTCGACACCCCGCCGGCCGGGCCGGTCACGCCGAATCCCCCACCACCCCGAGAGGACCCCCATGACCACGCCGCTGACCGTCGAGCAGCTCAAGCCCCGCCTCGGGCAGCTCACCCTCATCGACGTCCGCTCCCCCGGCGAGTACGCCGTCGGCCACATCCCCGGCGCACTGAACATCCCGCTCGACCAGCTCGACCGCGCCCTGCCCGCGCTGCGCGACGCCGCCGAACAGAACGAGCTCGCCGTCGTCTGCGCCGCCGGACCGCGCGCCGACGACGCCTGCCGCCGACTCGCCGCCGCCGGGATCCCGACCCTCACCCTGACCGGCGGCACCAACGCCTGGTCCGGCGCCGGACAGCAGCTGGACCGGGCCGCCGGCGCCCGCGCGGTGTGGTCGATGGACCGCCAAATCCGGTTCGTGGCAGGTTCGCTCGTCCTCGCCGGGGTGCTGGTCGGCCTCGCCCGGCCCCGCGCCCGCTGGGTCTCCGCCGCGGTCGGCGCCGGGCTGTCGTCGTCCGCGCTGACCGACACCTGCGCGATGGGCTCGATGCTCGCCAAGCTCCCGCACAACCGCCCGCGCCCCGGCGGGCCCACACTCGACGACACGCTCGCGGCGCTCGGGCGCTGAGCCCCCGGCTGCGACCCCGCACCGCGGGGCCCCTGCCCACCCCCGTCGGGCAGGGGCCCCGCAGCTCCGGGCGGACCGCCGCCACACGGCCGCCCCGGACGGACCGGCGCCACACAGCCGCCGCCACACAGCCGCTGCCGGACCGGACGACCGTCGGCATGCGGCCGCTGACGCGCGGCCGTTGACGCGGCTTGTCTGAACATGTGAAATGTCACCCATCACATGCGATGCCTCCCGCATTGATTTGAACGTTCAAACGCTCACTCGTCAACCACCCGACCGGAAGAGGACCCGCCATGCCGCCCCGTGCCCGCACCCGCGCCTTACCGTCCGGTCTCCTGCTCCTGGCCGTCCTCGCCGCTCAAGCCCTCGGCGGCGCACCGGCGTTCGCCGACGACCGGGCACCGCTCGTGGACGGCGGCAGCTACCTCCTCGGCTCCGCGCTGGACGGCAGCTGCCTCGGCCCGCAGTTCGCGCAGCCCACCCCCGGTGCCCCGGTCACCGGTGCGGACTGCCGCCGGCTGCTCAGCCAGCGCTGGCAGCTGCGCCGCACCGACGGCGACTACCGGCTCGTCAACGCCGCGACCGGCCGCTGCCTCACCCTCGACGGCCCCGGCCACCGGCCCGCCACGGCGGACTGCGGCACCTCCCCCGACGCCGAACGCTTCACCGTCTCCCGTGCCCCGCAGGGCACGTACACCCTCGCCGTACGCGGCACCGGCGCCTGCCTGACCGCCGACCCGACGCCCGGCCGGGCCACGCCCCCGGCGCAGGCCGGGTCCCCGCCGGCCGCGCACGGCCGCTGCGACGCCCGGCCGGCGCACCGCTGGACGCTCACCCGCACCGAGCCCCTCGTACTCGCCAACCCCGGCTTCGAACAGGGCGCCGACGGCTGGACGCTCACCGCGCACACCGGCATCGCGACCAACAACCCGCACGGCGGCGCCCGCCTCGCCTACCTCGACGCGGGGACCGGTTACGCGGTCAGCCACCGGGCGACGGCCGTCACCGCCGGCGGCTACGACCTGTCCGCGTGGATCGCGACCGGCGGGGCCGGCGGCAGCTTCTCGGTCAGCGTCAACGGCACCGTGGTGCGCTCCCTCGACCTCCCCGAGCAGCCCACCTACGCGAAGTACACCCTCCCCCGGATCCGGGTCGCCGCCGGTGACCGCATCGTCCTCACCATCGGCTCCTCGCCCACCGGTTGGGTCAACGTGGACGACGCCGCCGTCGCCCCGGCCGCCCCCGACGACCCGGTCGCCAGCTCCTCCGACCCGGAGGTGGCCGCCCTGTTCGACTGGGCCAAGACCAAGGCCAACAGCTGGGTCCAGCAGGCCGGCACGACCGGTGTCCTCGACATGGACGAGAACCACCCCGGCGGCACCGGAAGCACCGTCTACGACACCACGTACTGGGCCGGCTACCCGTTCCGGTCCGCCTTCTACAGCCGGGACTTCGCCCACCAGCTGGTCGGCGCCCACCTGCTCGGCCTGGACGCCGAGAACAAGACCATGCTGCGCGGCTTCGCCGCCTCCGCCACCGAGGTGAACGGGCTCTACCCGGTCTGGGCGCTCGACTTCGACGCCCGGACGTACGGCGCCATCGACTACCGCGGTCCGGACCGCTTCGTCCGGGAGCTGCCCGCACCCTTCGAACTGGTCCAGAAGGCCGGTGAGGCCTACCGCTGGACCGGCGACCACGACTACGCCGACGACCCCGCGTTCGGCACGTACGTCCGCAACACCCTCGGCCCGTTCATCGCCCGGCACCCCGGCCCGATCGACAACGGCGGCCTCCCGATCCCGCAGGCCACCAGCCGGAGCATCTTCGCCGGCACGGCCGGCTACGCCGAGAACGCCACCGGCACGTACGCCGAGTCCGGTGACGCGCTGGGCTCCCAGTACCAGGCCTACCTCGCCGCCGCCACGCTGGCCGACGCCCGGGGCGACACCGCCTCCGCCACCGGGTACCGCCAGACCGCCGGGGCGCTGCGGTCCTACGTCAACTCCACCTGGAGCGTCGACGCCCGGCAGCCCGGCGAGGTCGTGCACGGCTACGACACCACCGGCGCACCGGTCACCGGCTGGGGCTACGAGGCGAGCGTGCTGATGCCGGTCAAGCAGCTCCTCGACCCCGGGCCGCGCCGGGACGGCCTCCTCGCTGCCATCGACGCCGCCGACTCCGGGCCCGACCGCTCGGCCAACCTGGAGGCCTACACCTACCTGCCGGACGCCTTCTTCGCCGCCGACGACGGCACCACCGCCTGGAAGTGGATGCGGTACGTCTACGAGAACGTCGGCGCCCTGCACGCGAGCGGGCGGATGCTCAACGGCGACTACCCCGAGGTGCCGTTCACCCTGCTCGCCCAGACCGTCCAGGGCCTGCTCGGCGTCGAACCGGACGCCGCGAACGGCACGCTCGCCACCACCTCCCGGCTGCCCGCCTCGATGGGCTGGCTGCAGGTCGCGTCGATCCCCGTCGGCAGCGGCACGGTGACCGTCCGCCACGACGGCGAGCGGAGCAGCACCGTCACCAACACCGGGACCGAGCCGCTCACCTGGGAGGCGCGCTTCCGGGGGGAGCACGCCCGCACCACCGTCGACGGAGGGCCGCGGGCCGCCCGCACCGCAGTCGTCGACGGCGTCACCTACACCTGTGTCACCGTCACCCTCGCGCCCGGCCGCTCCGCGACCGCGGCCGTCACCGACTGACCCCGCACCGCACCACCACACCGCCGGTCCCCGCACCGCACCACCACACCCTTGACCCCCGCACCGCACCCACCCGCGGCCGGCCGGCCCACCCGGCCGGCCGCGGCCCGTCCGCGGGCGGGCGACGCGTCCCGGCGGACGCCCGACGCGCCGGAGGCCGCCCGTGCGGCTGGTCCGGATGCCACTGTGCGGGTGCAGCCGGTCCGCCCCGGGGAGACGTTGGTGAGATGGACACCGTCATCGTGCTGGAACGCGACACCCCGACCAACGTCCGCCTCCTGGGGTCGGACCACTCCCCGGCGGACCCCGACTACCCCGTGCGCCGGGCCCACACCGCGCTCGCGGAGGCGTCTGGCCTCTGCGGGCCCCTCACCCTGTGTGGCCTGGACACCTCCGAGATGACCCTGGCCCCGCTCCGCGCGGGCGACCCCGGCCGGGCGTCGGTCCTCCCCCACTGGAACACCTGCGGGACCTGCCGACACGCCGGGGAACGCACCGCACCCCGCACCACCGGACGGTCCGTCGCGAGCACCGCGCAGCACGCCGCACGGAGCGCCGCGCAGCACGACGCCCCGGACGACACCCCGAACGCCGCACCGAACGCCGCGCCGGGGGACGCTCCTGACGACACGCCGGAGACGACCGGCGTCGCGGAGACCCAGGCCTCCTGAGCCGCGTTCCGGAACCACCGACGCCGCCTCCGGCGGTCCCCGGGCGGGGATCCGCCGGACGCGGCCGCGGGCCGCCGCTACCGGGCGTCGGACGGCCGCACGGCGCGGGCGGCCGGGGCCCGGACCAGGTCCGCCACGCTCAGGCCGAAGATCAGCACGCCCAGCGGGACGTGGACCGCCGGAACGTGCGCGATGCCTAGGACGACCTGCGCCGAGGCCAGCACCAGGAAGCCGGCCGCGTGCAGGACCGGCCGGGGCGATCCGCCGCCCGGCCGCCACGCCAGGACCGCGGCGAGCACGTACAGCATCGACGCCCCGTACATCACGCGCGCCCCGACGCCGTGCAGCACCTCCCCGGCGGAGGTGGACAGCAGCAGGCCGGCCGTGACCGCCTGGAAGAGGACGGCCGCCGTCTGCAGGGCGATCGCGGCCCGCAGGAAGCCGGTGCTGCGGTGTACTGCTGCCGTCGTCGGTGTGGCCATGACGCGGTCCCCTCTTCTGCCTCGCGGCGGTGATCGACAGTGTCCCGGTGGTCCGACGACGCGGGCCCGCGAAGTGTGAGGCGGGTTCCGTCGCGGATCCGCCTCACAGTCCGGTGCGCCGTTTCGTCGAAAGGGTGGCAGCGGCGGCACGGACGCCGGCGGACGAGCGGAACCAGGGAGCGGCCCCGATCATGAACACCCCATCCGAGCCGGGGCACGACCGGACCGAACCGGACCTGAGCGCGGTCGTCGGCGAGCGGCGGCAACTGATCAACCTCGCCTACCGGCTGCTCGGTTCGCTGGCCGAGGCCGAGGACGCCGTGCAGGAGACGTACGCTCGCTGGTACGCGATGGCGCCGGGGCAGCGGGCGGACATCGTCTCGCCCGGCGCTTGGCTGACCACGGTGGCCACCCGGGTCTGCCTGGACCTGCTCGGGTCGGCGCGGGTGCGCCGGGAGCGCTACGTCGGCGAGTGGATCCCCGAGCCGCTGCCCGACCGCACGGAGTGGATCGGCGGGCCGGGCGGCGGCCGGGAGGAGCCGGCGGATCCGGCCGACTGGGTCACCCTCGACGAGTCGGTGAACATGGCCCTGCTCGTCGTCCTGGAGGCGATGACACCGGCCGAGCGGGTGGCGTTCGTCCTGCACGACGTCTTCCGGTACCCCTTCCCCGAGGTCGCCGGGATCGTCGGCCGCACCCCGGCGGCCTGCCGGCAGCTGGCCTCCTCGGCCCGTCGGCGGGTCCGCGCCGCGCAGGTGCCGACGGCGCCCCGAGCGGGACAGGCCGCGCTGGTGCGGCACTTCAAGGAGGCGTGGGAGGCCGGGGACATCGCGGCCCTGGTCGGTCTGCTCGCCCCCGACGCCGTGATGGCCGCCGACGGCGGCGGGGCGGTCGGCACCGCCCTGCGCCCGGTCGTGGGCGGCGAGCGGATCGCCCGATACCTGATCCACTTCGCCGGCCGGGCCCCCGGGCTCGTCCTCCTCGAACGGACCGTCAACGGCCGACCCGGTCTGGTGGCCCGGTACGCCGGGGTCACCGCGACCGTGGCGGCCTTCGACGTGGACGGCGGGCGCGTCACCCGGATCTGGGCGGTCCGCAACCCGGAGAAGCTGCGCCCCTGGACGGAGGACCGGCCGCTCCCCCGCTGAGGCCCCATCTACAGTTCCTCCACCACCTCCACCCCCGGGCACTCCCGCGCCAGGTCGCGGAAGAACCGCTCCACGTCGACGGCCGCCTCCGGCGGGTGCACCCCCGCCGGCCCCAGCGTCCCGTCCAGCAGTTGGGCCAGCGCCAGCCCGGCGGGCACACCCGTCGCCTCGGCCATGTCCGCCAGCAGCCCGTCCGCGCCGGTGAGCCGCGCCAGGGCCGCCGCCGGCCGGCCGTCCCGCGTCCCGGTGGCGGCGGCGAAGAACGGCGGGAGGGTGCCCGGGCCGCGCAGGCGGGGAGCCCGGGCGGCGGCGCGCAGGACGCGGCGCAGGGTGGGGCCGGCCAGGTCCGCGGCCGCGGTCTCATTGCTGAGCCGCCCGGCGTCCAGGTCGGTGCGCAGCACGTCGAGGTAGGCGGCGGTGCCGGCCCGGACCACCATCAGGTTGGCGGCCTCCCCGGTGGGCCGCAGGCTGCGGTGCAGGGTGACCGGTTCGGGGTGGCCGACGGTGTACGCCGTCCCCCGGTGGCCGCCGGGCAGGTCGAGGGTGACGGGGCGCAGCGGGGGGCGCCGTACGATCCGGCCGCCCTCGACCGCCGCGACGGTGCCGCTGATCTGCTGCATCCAGTGCACGGCGGCGGCCGGGACGGCGCCGTTCGCGTCGCGCAGCGAGGACTCGGGCAGCGAGGTGTCGGATGGCGAGCCGCCCGGTCGGGGGCCGGCGTCGACCGGCCAGGCGGTGTACACGTCGGTCAGGGTGTCGAGGCGGGCGGCTGCCCGGGCGGCGAGCAGGTTGCTGACGCCGGGGCTGGCGCCCATGCCGATCACGGCGCGCACCCCGGCGGCGCGGGCCTCGCCGTCCAGTTCCAGCATCGCGACGGTGGGTTCCCAGTCGTCGCAGATGTCGAGGTAGTCGGTGCGGGCGCGGATCGCGGCGCGCAGGACGTCGAGGCCGAAGCGGTAGTAGGGCCCGACGGTGTTCAGCACGGCGTCGGCTTCCCCGAGGGCGGCGTGCAGGCCCGCCGGGTCGGTGACGTCCACCCGCTGGGCCCGCACCGGGACGGCCGTCGCGGCGGCGAGCGCGGCGGCCGCACGCCGGGCGGCGGCCAGGTCGCGGTCGGCGATCACGAGTTCGTGGACGCCGGGGAGCGCGGCGGCGACGCGGGCCGCGACCCGGCCCGTCACGCCGGCTCCGCCGAGGGCGAGCACCTTCATGGTCGTCATCCCTTCCGGTGGTCCTGCGGGGCCAGGAGCTGCCGCACGCCACCCAACGATCACTCGTTTTCATAACGACCGTATCAGATATGAACGAAACCTTCGGGTCCACCGCCGGGCCCGCACCGCCGCCCCCTCCCGCACCACCACGCCGGGCTCCGGCACCACCGACTCCGGCGTCACCGGCTCCGGCGTCACCGGCTCTTCCGCGCCGACCTCGGCATGACCTTCCCCCAGTGGCGCACCCAACGACGGCTGCACCACGCCCTGGTGCTGCTCGCCGACGGCCTGCCGGTCACCGCCGTCGCCCACCGCTGCGGCTGGTCCTCCGCCAGCGCCTTCGTCGACGTCCCCCGCCGGACCTTCGGCCACACCCCGGGTGGACGGGCACCGGACGGGCACGCGCCAGGAGCGGCCGCGCCACGCTGAGGGGCGGGCCGCCCGCCGGTTGTCCGCCCCGGGTGGCAGGCTGGGGGCATGTGCGGCCGCTTCGTCTCCACCACCACGCCCCAGGACCTCGTCTCGCTGCTCGGAGAGCTCCGCTGGGACCCGGCCGAGACCTTCGCGCCCAGCTGGAACGTGGCCCCCACCGACCCGGTGCCGGCCGTGCTGGAGCGCGTCGACCGGGACACCGGCGAGGTGCTGCGCCAACTGCGGCCGCTGCGCTGGGGCCTGGTCCCGTCCTGGTCCAAGGACCCGTCCGGCGGCGCCCGCATGATCAACGCCCGCTCGGAGACCGTCGACACCAAGCCCGCCTTCCGCAAGGCCTTCACCGCCCGCCGCTGCGTCATCCCCGCCGACGGCTACTTCGAGTGGCGCGAGGTGCCCGCCGCAGCCGATCGCAAGACGTACAAGCAGCCGTACTTCCTCAGCACCGGCGGCGTGATGCTGATGGCCGGCCTCTACGAGTTCTGGCGCGACCGCACCCGCGCCGACGACGACCCGCTGGCCTGGCTCGCCACCGCCACCGTCATCACCACCGACGCCACCGACAGCGCCGGCCGCGTCCACGACCGGATGCCGCTCACCATCGCCCCCGACGACGTCCCCGGCTGGCTCTCCCCCGCCCACACCGACCCCGCCGAACTCCACCACCTGCTGCGCCGCCCCGCCGACGGCGACCTGCGCGTGCGCGCCGTCCCCACGACCGTCAACAGCGTCCGCAACAACGGCCCCGAACTGCTGGACACCGCCACCGACCCGCTGGGCCTCGCGGACTGACGGTCCGACGAGGACGGGCACGCCGGGCCGAGGGTCCGGGCACGCCCTCCCGTGATCACGGCCGTCAGCGATCCCCGGCGCGGAGTTCGGTGGTGAGGTGGCGCCGGCCGGCGGCCAGGGTCTCCAGCACGACGGCGAGGCAGACCAGCAGGGCCAGCCCCGCGGTGGGCAGGAGGACGGGGAGCAGGGTCGGGGCGAGGGTGTGGCCGACCTTGGCGCCGACCAGCGTGGAGAGGTCGAAGGCGGGCCCGAGCAGGGCCGTCGCGGTGAGCGCGGCGAGGCCGCCGCCGAGGACGGCCGCGACCGCCTGGGGCAGTGCCTCGGTGATGATCAGGGCGAGGCCCTGGCGCGGCCGCAGGCCCATGGTGCGCAGCCGGGCGAGGACGGCGGCACGGTCGGGTGCGGCACGGACGAGGGTGAGCAGGACGGCGAGCAGGGCGAACCCGGCAGCGGCGGCCCCCGCGTAGCGGAACAGTCGGCCGGCGGCCTGCTGGAGGGGGTCGTCGGCGAGCCGGCCGGCCAGTTCGCGGCTGCTGTGGACGGCGTAGCCGGGAGGCAAGCCGTGAGAGCCCCGGCCGGCGGCGGTCGCATCGTCCTGGATCAGTTTCAGGATGCCGGTGGGCGGGGTCAGGCCCCGTTCCAGCAGCAGCGATCCGACCTGCGCCGGGTCGGGGTCGCCGACGGCGAGCCACCGGTTGGCCGGCTTGAGCTCGGGCAGCCGCTCCCCGGCGGGGCCGGCGGGCAGCACGACGAACGGCTGCCCCGGGTCCGGCAGGGCGGGGGTGGCGGTGACGATCCCGGCGACGGCGGTCGGCAGTTCGTTGCCGTCGAGCAGGCGCAACCTGGGGCCGCCGGCGGCGAGGCGCTCGGCCAGGTCGCGGCTGAACAGCGCGGGCACCGGGGTACCGGGGCCGCCGGGGGTGCCGGCGAGCTTCGCCGGGTCGAAGGTGCCGGCTCCGGTGGTGCGGGCGATCTCGGCGTACGCCGTCGGTTCGACGACGACGGCGAGGACACGGGTGGACGAGCGGTCCGCGCCCAGCAGCAGGACCTTGGGCTCGATCCTGACCGGGCTGGCGCTCCGCACGCCGGGCAGTGCGGCGGCGGCCCCGGTGAACGCCTCGGAGAGGGTGGCGTACTCGGGGACGGCGACGGCGATGTCGCCGCCGGTGGCGGTGCGCGCGGCACGGATCCGGCTGTGGTCGACGGCGTCGAGCACGGTGGCGCCGAACCCGGCCGTGGTGACGGCGATCAGCAGGGCGAGCAGCGGCAGGACGGAGGACCGGCGGCGGCCCGAGCCGTCGCGGGCGGCCCTGGCCAGGCCGAGGAAGCCGATCAGGCCGCGGCCCCGGCGGGTGAGCGCGGCGAGCCGGCCGACCAGCAGGGGTTCGAGGCGGGCCAGCAGCAGGCCGCCGGTGACGGCGAGCAGCAGGGGCGTCGCGACCAGCAGCGGGTCCACCGCGGCCCCGGAGCGGCCGACGCCCCGGCGGCGGAGCTCGGCCACGGCCGTGACCGTCACGACCAGGACGGTGAGTTCGCCGATCAGCCGGCGCCGGTCGCCCGCCGGTCCGCCACCCGCGGATCGGCCGCTCGCCCACCGGCCGCCCGTTGCCCGGCCGCCCGCCGGTCCGCCACCCGCGGATCGGCCGCGTGGCCGGAGCAGGGCGGCCCGGGTGGGGAAGGCCAGCAGGGCGAGCGTCGTGGCGACCGCGGCCGCCGTGACGGCCTGGCCCCACCGGGGGGTGGGCAGCAGGAACAGGGCCAGGGCCGTGCCGAGGAAGGCGGCGGGCAGGACGGTCACCGCTCCCTCGCCGAGCAGGCGCAGCAGCACCCCGCCGCGCGAGCCGCCGCGGGCCCGGAGCAGCCGGATCTCGGCGTCCCGGCGGTCGGTGGCGAGGGCCGCGGCCAGGCAGAGCACCACGACGGCCACGCCCGCGACACCGGCCGGGCCGATCGCGCTCAGGGGCACCGCGGCCCGGTACCGGGCGTCGGCCCGGCCGAGGGTGTCCGGCAGGTAGGAGTCGACCCGCAGGTCCGGCCGGCCGGTCGCGCCGACCAGCAGCCGGGCGTCGCGTCCGTTCACGAAGGAGGCGACGGTGGCGCGGGTGCGGTCCAGTCGGTCGGCGCGCAGGCCGGCCGGGTCGACCGGCAGCCGCCAGAAGTTCTCGCCGCCCGATCCCCAACGGGTCAGCGCCGACAGGCTGGTACCGCTGCCGCCGACGAAGCCGGTGGTCCGCCACCGGTTGTTGCCCAGCGGGTCGAGCTGCAGGCAGGCGCGGTCGGGGCAGCCGAGGTCGTCCCAGAACGGGTCCAGCGGGTCGTCGACGCGGTAGAGGCCGGTCACCGTCGTGAGGCGGCGCCCGCCGGACTCGTCGGTGCCGCTGTCGACGGTGTCACCGATCCTGATGCCGATGGTGTCCGCGGCCTTCGCGCTGAGCACGATCGGCAGCGGCCCGTCGGCGGCGGGCCCCGGCCAGGTGCCGGCGGTGAGGGTGACCCGGTCGGCGAGGCCGTCCAGGTGGAGCAGGTCCATCCCGGGGGCGGCGTCGGCGGCGAGCCGGGTGTACCCGGGGTTGTTCAGGTCGCCCCGGGCGACGGCCCTGGTGCCGCGGGCCGCACCGGGCGTTGACAGTGCCAGGGCCGGGGCGATGCGCGCGGTGAGCGACCGCTGCACGGTGGCGAGTTCGGCGGAGTCGTCGCCGGGGCGGGTGAGGGAGGTGTACCGCAGGCTGGTCTCGTGCAGGCTGCGGTGATTCACGTAGTCGCGCAGCGCGGCGTCGGCGCCCCGGTCCGCGACCCGGGGAAGGGCGGCCGCGAGGAACACGGTGACGAAGACCAGGGCCGCCGTCAGCAGCGCGGCCGGCAGGTCGGCGCGCACCCGGGTACGGACCCAGCGCGCGGGCCGGTGGGCCGGGCGGCGCGCGGTGTCGGTGGTGGGCACGGCGGTGCCCGCGCGGCTGGTCACATGTCCTCCGGCCCCGTCCGGGCACGATTCGACCGCCCGTGGACGCCCGGCGGCACTCGACGAAAGCCGGCGGCGCTCGGCACGCGCCGGCGTGGCGGATCACCGGCGGGGGTCGCCGGACAGCGGACGATGCTGTCAGATCCGGTCGGCGAAAGGAAGGGACGTGCACGATTCCGCCCGCTTCACCTGCGGTTTTTTCGGGCACGTTTGACGCTGCGGAAGTTCTTCGCCGGATTTTCGCCGCCGGTGAACCCGGACGGCGGTCGCATCCGTGGATCGGAGTGCGAGGTGACGTCGGCTC
Organism: Kitasatospora sp. NPDC059599; assembly: GCF_042735125.1. Lineage (NCBI taxonomy): Bacteria > Bacillati > Actinomycetota > Actinomycetes > Kitasatosporales > Streptomycetaceae > Kitasatospora > Kitasatospora sp. NPDC059599. The sequence goes on from NZ_JBHWCL010000028.1 coordinate 63,091, forward strand.
TCACCGGCGTGATGACCTGACGGATCGTCAGATTCTTCGGTGTCGACGGACCGTCGGATCCACTCCGCGCCGGGTCAGGTGCGCTCGAAGCCGTGGGAGTGCCCGATGACCTCGAATCCGCGGCGCGCGTACCAGTCCCGGGGCCAGTCGTCGGACTCCGCGATCAGGAAGCGGGTGCCGCAGCCCGCCGCGGCCGCGCGGCGCAGGGCGGCGGCGAGCACGGCGTCGGCGTGGCCGCGCCGCCGGTGCGCCTCGGCGGTCATCAGGTCCTCGATCTGGGCGATCCCCCTGGCAGGTTCGAGGTAGAGGTCGGCCCAGGCGGCCACCGCTCCGTCCCGCGCCCGGGCGCCGAGGAACCGGACGTCCTCGGCGCCTCGCCGGCACGCCTCCCGCCGGTCGACCAGCTGCCGGACCACGTCCTCGTCCGCGTCCGGGAGCACCGCCCGCCAACTCGCCGCGAGCGGCCGGCGGAGCGCCTCCAGGTCGACCTCCTCGACGGCGCCGCCGTCGGCGGCCGGAACCGGGCCCGTGTGCAGCATCACCAGGTAGGTGCTGTGCCGGTACCCCGCCCGCCGGAACGGCTCCACGCACGCCATCCCGAACTCCCCGTCCAGCACGGCCGCGACGCGGAACGGCCGCTCGCCCATCACCTCGTCGACGAGGCCGGGCAGGGCGGCCGGATCCGCGTCGGTGCGGTCCACGACGACCTGGTTGTTCGACCACGAGCCCGCGAAGCGGTCGTCGAACACGGCGAACCCGCCGGGGAGTTCGACCGTCCGCTCGGCCCGCAGGCGGGCGGACCCGGCCAAGAAGGCGTTGATCCGCTGCAGTTCGTCATCCGGCATGCCGGGAACTCTACGGGTTCCCGGCGGGCCGCAGCCGGGCGGTCGTCCGGGATCCGCGCGGCCCCGCCGTCACCCGGGCACACCCGGTCAGGGCGCTTCCGGCCGGGGCGCCGCCGGCCTCCCCAGGGGCAGCAGGTACTGGATCGGCTCCTCCAGGTCGTCCAGGCCCAGGAGTTCGTGGGCGAGGTCGTCCTGGACGCCGCCGAGGGGGGTGGTGCCGAGGCCGTGCGCGCCGGCGGTGAGGAGGAGGTTCTGGGTGAGGTGGCCGGCTTCGAGGAGGCCGAGGCGCAGCGCGCGCAGGCCGTAGCGGCGGCGCAGGCGGCCGAGGTCGAGGTAGACGGCGAGGACGGCGGGGGCCTCGTCGATGTCGATCGCGAGCGGGTCGGCGGCCGGGCGGGAGGTGTACGAGGAGAGGGCTTTGAGGTCGTCGAGGGCGGGCGGCGGGCCGATGGGGCGCAGGCTGCGGTGTTCCGGCAGGCAGTGGTAGGTGCCGGCGGGCAGGCCGTCGACGGCGAGGGCGATCAGGCGCAGGCGGACGGTGTGCAGGGCGCCCGCGCTCGGGTACGGGCGGTGGCCGGTGCCGGGATTCTCGGCGTGGGCCGACCACAGCACGCCGCCGAGGGTGGCGGCGGTGAGCGGGCCGGTGAGGGCGCCGCGGGTGGAGCGGCGGGTCTGCAGGGCCTCGGCGAGGGTGACGGCCGGCAGGGGTTCGGCGGGCAGTGGGACGTCGCCCGGCGCGGGCTGCGGAGCCGGGGAGGGCGGCAGGTCGCGCAGCGTGGTGTCCTCGGTGCGGCCGATCTGGAACTTGCTGCGCTCCAGGTACTGGTGGTCCGGGGCGTGGTGGTCGGCGGGGAAGAAGGTGAACGGCTGCCCGGTCTCCAGCAGGGTCCGGGCGGCGAGGCGGCAGACCGCCCGTTCCTCGTCGGGGCCGACGCCGAGCCGGTTGAACAGCATGTGCAGCTGGGAGGCCCAGACCCAGCCGAGCCGCTCCGCGGACGCCCGGACGGCGTGGCCCGGGGCGCTCCGATCCACGGCCACGGCGGTCCGCATCCGGGCTGCGGACTCGGCGACCACGGCGGCCCAGTCGCCCAGCCAGGTGGCGGCCGTGCCCGCGTCGAGGGCCGTGCGCAGCGCCCGGGCGCGCCCGGCCAGGGCCTGCCGTTGCCGGGCGAACACCGTGTTGACCCGGGTGTGGACGGCGGCGCCGGGCAGCGCCTGGAACTCGGTGACCCAGCGCCAGGACGCGGCGTGGCGGCGCAGCCAGCGGGAGGCGGCGAGTTCGTCGAGGCCGAGGGCGTGCGCGGTGGTGTGGGCGAGGTCGAGGGCGAGCGGCAGACGGGATTCGGGGGCCGCCTGGAGGGCGCGCAGGGCGTGGACGGCGGTGCGGGTGGAGTCGGTGAACAGGTCCTCGGCGATCGGCAGCAGGGCCGGGCCGCCGTAGCGCGCGGTCTCGGGCTCGTACGGGACTTCGGTGACCTCGCCGTGCCGCGCCGCCCAGGGCCCGTCGAGGGGGGTGCGGCGGGTGGCGAGGCGGGTGAGGTCGGCGGCGAGGGTGGCGGGCGGCGGGCCGGCGCTGCGGAGGCGGATCCGCAGGTGGGGGCCGCCCTCGCCGTAGCGGATGAAGAACCAGTCGGTGTCGGGGAGGCCGTCCAGCAGGGGGGCGAGGTCGGCGGTGAGGAAGGCGTCCGCCTCGTGGGCGGGCAGCGGCAGGGCGAGGTGCAGGCTGTGCCAGCCGGGGGTGGGGGCGGTCGGCACGGTCGGCACGGTCGGTGCGTCCTGCACGGTCGGTGCGTCCTTCATGGTCGGAGCGTCCTTCCCGGACGGCTAGGGGAACGGGTGCGGGTGGAGCGGCAGTTCGTCGTGGCGCAGCGGTTCCGGGGTGCGGCCGAGCCGGTGCGGGACCTCCAGCAGGCGCGGCAGGCCCCGGGTGCGCCGGTTGACGTGGCCGAAGGTCATCGGCAGCGTGCCGGGGACGATCACCTTGGCGCAGTGCAGGCCGAGCCGGTCGCGGACGCCGGGCTCGTCCTGGGTGACCACGATGACGTCCAGGCCTTCTCCGGCGAGCCGGGCGACGGTCCGCTCCAGCAGGTCGGTCAGGTCGGTGACCGGTGCGGGGGCATCGGGCCGGCGCTCCGTCCAGGGCACCGGGGGCGGTCCGGCGAAGAGGAAGTCCAGCCGGGGCTGGGCCTCGGGCAGCGCGTTGAGGCCGACGTGGTCGTCCAGGCCGACGACGAGGTCGGGCCGTGCGAGCATCGGCCGCAGCCGCTGCGGGTCGCGCGGGCCGCCCGGCGCGGTGGAGCGGTGCGGGGCCTCCTGGACGTTGGTGACGACCTCGGCGACGGCGGAGCGGATCGCGGTCAGCGGGTCGTGGTGGGCGCCGGCCGCGAGGAGGGTCCGCGGGGCGTCCGGATGTCCGCCCTCGTGGCGGCAGAGGGCGATCACCGCGGGGATGCCGAGGTCGTTGGTGGCGTCGAGCAGGGTGAGCCGGTAGCCGAGCAGGCGGGCACGGGCGGCGAGGTCGGCGACCTGCGGGTCGTCGGTGGGGACGGCGATGCCGGGCAGCGGGGTGCGGGCGTACCAGGCCATCAGGAAGGCGTCGCGTTCGGCGACCTCGAACAGGCCGTAGAGCGCGGCCTCCTGGGGGCTGTTGCCGAGCCCGCAGCCGTTCGAGGACTCGTAGACCACACGGGGGCGGTCGCGGTCCGGCAGGTCCCAGTAGGCGACGTGTTCGGGGACGGCGACCGGGCGGCGGTGGGTGAGCGACCAGCCGTGGACCCAGTCGAGGACCAGGTCCGGGGTGTACCGGACGGTGGTGGCGGCGGGGTGCCCGGGGTGGTCGGCGTCGGGCAGGCCGAGCCGGACGGGGTCGAGGACGGTACCGGGATCGCTGTCGCCCGCGAGGTCCGCGTAGGAGGCCCGCAGGACGGTCCGGCGCCCGAGCGGCCGCATCCCGGCGTACCGTTCCACGGCCTCGAACAGCGCCACCCGTTCGCTGGCGCGGAAGTCCACCGCCCGCCCGTACCCGCCGTCGTCGACCGCTCGGCCGTCGGTGACCCAGGCGGTGGTGAGGGCGAACGCCGAGTCCTCGGTGCGGAACAGCCGGCGGACCGGGCCGAAACGCTCGTCGTGCAGTTCAGCCCGCAACTGCTCGGCCCCCGTGCGGTCGTTGGGGCCGCGCAGCACCGCCGGGTCGGGCAGCGGGCGGGGTGTCGCGGGCAGCCGGGCCGACTCCGGGGTGTCGGCGGGCAGCGGACGGCAGACGGGGCAGCCGCCGACGGGGCGGACCCGGTGGGTGGACCAGGTGGCCCGGGCGCCGTTGACGAGGTGGACGGTCGCCTCGCTCCCGTCGGACGACTCGGCCAGTTCGGCGGCGAGCGCGGCCACCGCCTCGTCGAAGGCCGGGGTGCCGGTGCCCGCGAGCGCCAGGTCGGGGCTCTGCCAGGGCACCCGGCCGCCCGCCGTCGCGAGCCGCTGGTACTCGGTGCAGCCGAGGCACGCCGGGGCGCCGGGGTGCAGCACCGGGCCGACCAGGGTCAGCGCACCGTCCTCGCGCACCGGGACCAGGCGGACGGGACGGGCCAGGGCGTGGCGGCTGAGCTCGACGGCGAGGCCGAGGGTCCACTCGGTGAGGTGGACGACGGCGGTGCCGCCGGTAGTGGCGAGCGCCTGCGCCGGGGTGAGCACCGGGAGGTCGTTCATCGGCCGTCTCCGATCCGGACGAGCACGGTGAACCCGCAGCCGTCGAGGGCGTTGGCGAGCGGGCGGGCCCCGGGGACGGCGGGCCGCCAGGGGGCGGTCCGCAGGCCGGTCAGCCGTTGGAGGGTGGTGCGCACGTCCGCTTCCCGGTCCGCGAGTCCGGCGAGCCAGCGGTCGGTGGCGCCCTCGTCCGTCCAGGCGGCCGGGGCGCGGCCCGCGGCGGCGAGCGGGGCGGCCGCGCCGTCGAGGGCGGTGTGGTGGCCGGCTGCCGGGCCGTGGCCCCCGGCGAGGAGGCGGGTGAGGGCGGCGAGGGCGGCGTGCGCGACCGCGTCGGCGGGGGCGGCCTCCACCGCCCGGCCGCCCTCGACATCGGCCAGATACGCCCGGTCACTGCCGAATTGACGGACCATCAGCACCGGCGGACGGTCGAGGCAGCGGGACAACACCGCCCACCAGTGCGCGGCCTGCGGATGCCCGCGCCAGACCGACTCCGGCAGCTCGGGCCCGTCCGGGGCGGCGAGGTCGAGGGCGGCCCGGCGCAGGGCCCGGCCGAGCGCGTGGTCCGGGTCGGCGCCGACGACCGTCGCCGTTCCCCCGTCGACGGCAGCCAGGTGCAGTTCGGCGGTCCGGCAGGCGGCGGCCAGCCGGGCGAGGTCCGTCCGGGCCGCACCGGCAGTCAGGGTGCCGGTCGGTGTGCGGCAGGAGACCAGGGCGACGGGCAGCTGTGGCAGGCCCCCGGGGGACGGCGCGTCAAGGACGCCCAGCCGCGGGTCGCCAAGGGCGGTGACCCGGCGCAGCGCCTCGGCGAGGTCCCCGGGCGGTTCGGCGGCGGCGCCCGCGCCCGCCGCCCACGGGTGGTGCTCGGCGCGCGGCGGGCGGGCTTCGGCGAGCAGGACGGCGGGGCGGCCGGTGAGCAGGCGCGGGTCGTCGGCCGGCTCGCCCGGGTCGGGCAGGCCGGCGATCGCGCAGAGCAGCCGCTGGGCGCCGGCGGCGGCGAGCAGCACCGGCAGCGCGGCCGGATGCCCGGTGCCGCGGCCGAGGTCCAGTCGGGCGGCGAGGGCGATCGCGTCCGCCCGGGTAC